>PWZC01000304.1 GCA_003567615.1 Gemmatimonadota bacterium
CTCAGGGCAGACGTGGAGGTTCTGGGTGAGCTTTTCCCGGTAGAGGATCGCTCCGCAGCCCGTGCACTTGTCGAAGACATCGGACGGAACCTCGCGCCGATCTTCGGCCCTGAGGGGCTTCTTGGCCTTTCGGAACCAGGGCATGGCGGACCTCCTGAAGCGGGGTGTTCGGGGCGGCTCAGGCCTCTCTCCGGGCCAGGCGCACGGCCAGCGCCGCAAACGCCCAGCAGGTGAGCAGGAACGTTCCCCCGTAGCTCAGGAAGGGGAGAGGAATCCCGGTGATGGGGACAAGGCCGATGGTCATCCCGATATTGATGAAGATGTGTACAAGCCAAGCTCCGAAGATACCGAAGAGGACCAGCCCGGCAAAGGGATCCGGGGTCACCTCGGCGAGGCGAACGACCCGGAGGAGAAGGAGAACGAAGAGACCCACCGCTACCGTGACCCCGAGAAATCCCAACTCCTCGCCGATGACACTGAAGATGAAATCGGTGTGCTGCTCCGGGAGGAAGTCGAGGCGTTTCTGGGTGCCCTGGGTGAATCCCTTCCCGGTGAGCCCACCGCTTCCGATGGCCACCTTGGACTGGATGAGGTTCCACCCGGCCCCCCGGGGGTCCATCCCCGGATCCAGGAAGACCAGGAGGCGATTGCGCTGGTAATCGGCCAGGCGGCCCCACAGGGGATTGGCCCCCGTCCCCGCCGCCAGGTTCACCAGAAGGATCCCCACCGATTCAGCCAGGTAGAGGCGGTACCTGAACAGGTAGATGAGCCCCATGAGGGCCACGAAGTACGCGGACCAGATGGGCGTACTGAACGACAGGATGAGCGCCAGTCCCGGCGAAGCCAGCAGAAAGAGCAGGAGGAGCGGGGTTCCGGCCCAGTACAGCCCGGCGAAGAGGATCCCGATGAAGGCCAGCGCCGTCCCCAGATCGGGCTGCAGTACCACCAATACCAGCGGGAGGCCCATGAGCGCCGACGGCGCCACCAGATCCCGCATTCCCTGGGGCGGAGACTCCCGGGTCGAGAGGAGGCGCGCCAGTCCCAGCACCGCGGCGAGCTTGGCGAACTCGGCGGGCTGGAAACGAAGGGGTCCCACCTGGATCCAGCGCCCCACCCCCTCCGCCGTCCCGGCTCCGGTGCCAATGACCAGGGTGGCCGCCAGGAGGATCACTGCCAGCCCGTAGGCGGGGATGGCGGCCCACTCGATCCAGCGGGACTTGAGCCGGACGATGGCCACGAAGGCCGAGATGGAGACCAGGAGCCACAGCAGTTGCCGCCGCCACACCCCCTGGGTCACCGGACTGGGGATGTTCAGCACCCCCGCCGAGTAGATCATGGCGATCCCGAAGAGGGACAGGGCAAGAGCCAACCCTGCCAGCATGGGGTCGCCGAGGAATCGGCGCAGGCCCGAAGGCGCGGACGAGGAGGGGGGCATGACCCTGCGCAGGGCTCAGTTCCAGCGAGCCCAGGGCGCCGGCGTCCCGGAGCGGAGATGTTCGCCCAGCGTCTGGATGGTGTCCACGGGGATCCCGTGCTTCCTGCGCAGGTGGAAGTCCGCCGCCTTGGCGGCCAGGGGGGCGGCGGCAGCGGAGCCGGACTCCCCCTCCTCCACCAGGACCACCACGACGATCTCGGGCTCCCCGTCCCACGGACCCGCCATCCCGGTGAACCAGGCGTGGGCGCGCTCCTGGGATGGACCGCCCTGGGCCGTACCCGTCTTCCCGATGAAATCCCAATGTTGCAGCGACGACATGTGCGCCGTGCCTCCAGGGGCCGTCACCGCCCGCAGTCCCTCCCGCAAGGTCTCTATGGATGCCGGGCTGAGGTCGAGCCGCCAGTCCGTCTCAGGGTCCTGGCCAGGGGTTTGGAGAAGCTGGGGCCGGGGGGCACTCCCGTCCCGGGCCAGCGCCAGGTAGAACTGGGCCATTTTGAGAGGAGTCTGGTCGTTGGGTCCCTGTCCGATGGCCAGGGCCATGACCTCGTTCTCGAAGGGCCGGTAGTTGTAGACCCGCTGCCACCAATCCAGGCTCTCGGGAAACACGCCCGGCGACTCCCGCGGCAGGTCCACCCCGCACGCCTCGCCGAAGCCGAGTCGGGTACCCTCGTCCACCAGGCGTTCGAGCCCGATCCGCAGCCCGAGCTGGTAGAAGTAGACGTTGCACGAGTGGGCGATGGCGCCGGCCATGTCCTGGTGCCCATGACCCTGGGGTCGCCAGCACCGCCGGGTCACACCCTGGAAGGTGTACGACCCGAAGCAGGCCTGGGGCATGAACTCTTCCGGCTCCACCACCCCCATCTCCAGTCCGATGGCCGCCGTGGCCAGCTTCCAGGTGGAGGCGGGAGGGTAGCGACCCACCACGGCCCGGTTGAAGAGGGGGCGGGAAGGATCCTGGTTCAGCTCGTTCCAGAGGGTGCGCGAGATGCCGCCCACGAAGTCGTTGGGATCGAAGGTGGGCGCCGAGTAGAGGGCCAGGATCCCGCCGTCCTCCACGTTCAGCGCCACCACCGCGCCACGCATCCCCTCCGGGAACTCCCGGTGGATGTACTCCATGAGTTCCAGGTCCAGGTTGAGTTGGATCTCCTGACCCGGAACGGCCGCTGAGGCCGCTTGCCCTTCAAAGGAACCCACGACCCGGCCCACGGCGTCCACCTCCACGTACCGGACACCCTTTCGGCCCTGGAGCTTGTGTTCGTACTGACGCTCGAGGCCATCCTTCCCCACGATCATCCCCCGCTCGTATTCCTGGAAGAAGGCGCTCTCGAGCTCCGCCGCCGACACCTCGCCCACATAGCCCAGGGCGTGGCCCATGGCAGGGCCGCCCACGTATCGGCGGCGGGGACGCATCTCCATGAAGACCCCGGGAAACTCGGCCCGGCGCTCCTCCACGGCGGCAATGGACTCGTACGGCGCATTGTCGGTGACCCGGAGGGCGCTCCGGCGGTTGGCCCGTGCCTCTTCGACCAGGGCCTCCACACGCTCATCCGTGAGGTCGAGGAGCGGAGCCAGTCGCTCCAGGGTGGCGCGGATGGAGTCGGCGGGAGCCGGAAAGAGGGAGACGGAGTGGGACGGGACATTGTCGGCGATGATGAGGCCGTAGCGATCGAAGACGGTGCCCCGAGGGGCCGGCACCTGCAGCACGCGCAGCCGGTTCGAGTCGGACTGGAGTACCCAGGTGGAGCCCCGGACCACCTGCGCCCGGAAGAAGGACACGAGGAGGATCCCCATGAGAACGAAGAGCACCACCATGGCGCCCCGGGCCTGACCTCGCTTTGCGTGAGGGTGCGGTCCCCTCATGGCTTGCCTCCTGGAGTCATTTCAGTCAGTTCCCCGGATCCGTTCGCCACGCTCCCGTGACGTACAGGAGGGCCACCCCCACGACGGTGGCGTACACGGCGTCCACCGGACCGTTGATCAACAGGCTCACCCCCGCTCCGCTCCGGACATCGTCTCCGGAGAGGAGCCAGTGGAGAGCTCCCCTCAGCCAGGTCCCCAGGAAGAGGTACGAGACCAGGAAGAGCGCGGACTCTCCCAGAAACAGTTCCCGGGAACGGGAGCCCACGATCCCCAGAAGGGTGCATGCCAGCGCATTGGCTCCGAAAGCCAGCAGCGAAAAGGCATCCTCCAGCAACCCGAGCATCAAGCCGACCCCCGCCGCCGTCCCGGTCCGGAGTTCCCTCGCCAGGAGTAGGAGCCCCACGGCCAGGAGGTCCGGCGCGCCCCGCTCCAGCCCCAGCCCCACATGGAGCGTAAAGTGGAGGATCGGCAGGGCCACCAGGACAGCCCGATACCCCCAATCCGGCCTCACTGTCCCCCTCCACCGGGGACGGGGGCGGCAACCGGGTCCGCCACCGGACCGTCGCTGTCGACCTGGAGGGGATCATCCGATGGGTCGGACTCGTCCGAGTCCCCGGGCCCCGACGGGTCGGGCCCCTCCACCTCGAGGTGATCCACCGAGTCGGGCTCCGGAGCCGGCTCGATCCAGAGACCCTCCAGCCCCTGACCGTCCTCTCCCAGATCGGGGGCCGGATCCCCGGTGAGGACCAGGACCTGGTTCACGCCCGCCGGTCGCACGGCGGGCTGCAACCAGTAGGAGCGCATCCAGCCGGCCTCCGTCGCCGCCAACTCCTGCACGGTCCCCACCAGGATACCACGGGGATAGACGCTCCCGCGACCGGATGTCACCAGCGCCGTGCCCGGATCCAGGGTGGTATAGTACGGAACGCCGGTGAGGATCAGACGATCCTCTTCCCGAAATGCTCCGGCTCGTGGCTCTACGAGGCCGAAGGCTCCCCCATCGAGCGTCATGACACTGACGCGAAAATCGGGGTGGGTCCAGTCCATGGCCACCGACCGAGTGCTGCCCAGCTCCCGGATCAGCCCCACCAGCCCCTGGGCCGAAACAACCGGGTCGTTCACCGCCACCCCGTCCCGAGCCCCCACATCCAGAAGCAGCATGCTCTCGGAACCTCGGATCCCGGAGCGGAGGACGCTGGCAGAGCGAAACTCGGGACCAGCCCGCTCCCGGAGTTCCAGAAGCTCCCTCAGGCGCTCGTTTTCCTCCAGAAGGGTGCTCTGCGCCGCCAGGGTGGCCGCAGCCGAGTCGAGGCGCTCCTGGAGATCGGCCACGTCCTCGGCTCGAATCCGGGTTTGCACCAGCGATTCCTGAATCAGGAGGAAGGGAGACAATACAGTCGAACGAAGGGCCGTGGCCACCTGCTCCTGGGCCCGGGACGGGAGAGCGATGAGTACACCGGCGAGCAGGATGAAGAAGAGGGAAAGCCAGAGCTCCCTCCTTCCTCCGTTCTCGAACTTCTCCTGCTCAAAAGGCGGCATGGCCCCATGCGTCAGCGGAAATGGGTCAGCGGCGACGCTTCTCCAGGGGAGCGCCGTCAGGTCACCAACACATTTCGATACTTGTGCATGTCGTCCAGGATCCGTCCCGCTCCCCGGACCACGCAGGTCAGGGGCTCTTCATCCACATGGATCGGGAGATTGGTTTCCTGCGTGAGGAGCTGATCCAGGCCCCGGATCAGCGCCCCGCCCCCGGTCATGACGATCCCACGGTCCACGATGTCCGACGCCAGCTCCGGGGGTGTGATCTCCAGGGCCCGCCGAACCGCCTCGACGATGGACTGGATGGGCTCCTGGGTGCACTCCCGGATCTCCTCGGAGTGGACGGTGACGGTCTTGGGGATTCCCGACACCAGGTCCCGCCCCTTCACCTCCATGCTGCGCTCATCCCCCGAGTCGAATGCCGATCCGATCTGGATCTTCACCGCTTCGGCGGTGGGTTCGCCAATGAGGAGGTTGTAGTTCTTCCGGAGGAAGGTCACGATGGCGGTGTCCAACTCGTCGCCACCGGTCCGAATCGATGTGTTGGAGACGATACCCGAAAGTGCGATGACCGCGATCTCCGTGGTCCCCCCGCCGATGTCGATGACCATGTTACCGGTGGGGGTCTCGATGGGCAGGCCCACGCCGATGGCCGCCGCGGTCGGCTCGGCCACCATGTAGACCCCCTTGGCGCCCGCGGCCATGGCGGAGGAGCGAACGGCCCGGCGCTCCAGCTCGGTGATGCCCGACGGGACGCCCACGATCACCCTGGGCTTGATGCGGAAGATGCGCTTGGAGGTGACCTGCTTGAGGAAGTGCCGGAGCATCATCTCCGTCACATCCACGTCGGCAATGACCCCATCCTTCAGAGGCCGCACCGCCTGGATGTTCTCCGGAGTCCGGCCAAGCATGCGCTTGGCCTCGAGTCCGATCCCCAGAATCCGATTGGATCCCTTCTCGACGGCCACCACCGACGGTTCGTTCAGGACGATCCCTTCGCCCTTCACGTAGACCAGGGTGTTGGCTGTCCCCAGGTCGACGGCAATGTCATTCACGGGAATCAGTGAGCCGGAGTTGAACCACTTGGAGAGCGAGGCCAATGCTGGAGCCCGTACAGGTCGGTGGGGGGAGGGCCGGGGATGGAATGAAGGGGCGGCTCGGAGGGGTGGTGCCCCAACGACCGCCTCCGATTGTAAAGGCGTTAAGGTGCGTTAGCAAGGCGCATCCTCGACGGGTTGGATCGAAGCGCCTCATCCCACGCCGGTACTCCCGAATCCCCCCTCGCCCCGGGCGCTCCCCTCCAGCCGGTCCGCTTCCCGGACGACCGGAGACTCGAAGCGGGCGAAGACCAGTTGGGCGATGCGGTCGCCCCGGGCGACCTCCAGAGGATGACCCGACAGATTGTGGAGGATCACCTTGACCTCGCCCCGGTAGTCCGGGTCGATGGTCCCAGGAGCATTGGGGAGCGTGATCCCGGAGCGGAGCGCCAGACCGGAGCGGGGCCGGACCTGGCACTCCACTCCGGCCGGTAGCTCCAGCGCGAGGCCCGTCCCAACGGCCCGGGTCTCGCCCGGCCGAAGGACGAAGTCGCCCTCCGCCGAGCGGACATCGTACCCCGCCGCCCCCGCCGAAGCCCGCTCCGGCAGGGGTAGGTCCGGATTGTTCTCGAGCCGACGTATCCGGACTTCCGACCTTCCCTCGGTCCCCGAGGCAGGAGGCGGCGGGTTCACCATGGCCCTATGCCTCGGCGAGGAAGGGGTCCACCGGGTGGTAGTCAAGCCCGAAAGCCTCGGCCACCCCCTCGTAGGTGACCTTCCCGGCCACCACATTCACACCCTCCCGGAGCGCCGCATCGCGACGGCAGGCCGCCTTCCATCCCCGATTCGCCAGGTCGATGGCGTAAGGGAGGGTGGCATTGGTGAGAGCCAGGGTGCTGGTGCGGGCCACGGCACCGGGCATATTGGCCACGGCGTAGTGGATGACGTCGTCCACCACGTAGATGGGATCCTCGTGGGTGGTAGGGTAGATGGTCTCGATGCAGCCACCCTGGTCCACGGCCACGTCCACGATCACCGAGCCGGGCTTCATGAGCTTCAGATCTTCCCGTCCCACCAGGGAAGGGGCCTTCTTCCCCGGCACCAGGACACCGCCGATGAGGAGGTCGGCCTCGGGAAGGAGCTCCCGGATGTTGTACCGACTGGAGAACATGAGCTTGACGTTGGCCGGCATCACATCGGAGAGGTAGCGCAGCCGGGGCAACGAAATGTCCAGGATGGTGACGTCGGCGCCGAAGCCGGCAGCCATCTTGGCGGCGTTCGTGCCCACGACTCCACCGCCCAGGATCACCACCCGGGCCGGGAGCACGCCGGGCACTCCCCCCAGCAGCGTCCCACGTCCTCCGTAGAAGCGCTCCAGGTACTTGGCACCCTCCAGGACCGACAGCCGACCCGCCACCTCCGACATGGGGGTGAGGAGGGGGAGTTCCCCGTTGTCGAGCTGGACGGTCTCGTACGCCACGGCCACGGCCCCGGAGTCCAGGACGGCCCGGGTCAGGGGCTCGGAGGCGGCGAAGTGGAAGTAGGTGAAGAGAAGCTGGTCCTTCCGGATGTGAGGCCACTCCTCCTGGATGGGCTCCTTGACCTTCAGAATCATCTCGGCCTGAGCCCACACCTCACCGGCCGTGTCCACGATGCGGGCGCCGGCCTCGCGATACAGGTCGTCGGGAAAGCCGCTCCCCTCGCCGGCACCGGCCTCCACCATCACATCGTGGCCATTCTGTACCAGTGCCTCAGCCCCGGCGGGGACAAGGGCGATCCGGTACTCGTTCGCCTTGATCTCCTTCGGTACGCCGATCCGCATGCCTGATCCTCATTTGGGTCCAGGGTTCGCGGAGAGGCCGGACCCTGCCGGACCTGTCCCCGCGAGCCTCGTTGATGGGTGCCGGATCCAGGCCCATGGGTGGACCCGACCCGGTTGGTTCGAACGAAGGGACGTCTCAGCGCCCCAGTCGGGTAATCACCTGAGCGTCCGGGTCGAAGTACGCTTCCGCCGCTTCGTTGACGTCCTGCTCCTTCACCCCTTCGATGGAGGTGAGGAGTTCATCGAGGGTCAGGAGCGGGAGGTCGTACAGCGCAAAACCGGCCAGTCGGTAGAGTCGGGACGACGTGGACTCCAGCGACAGCATCACCTGCCCCTTCACCTGGTCCTTCACCTCGCGCAGCTCCGACACCGTCAACCCTTCCCGGGAGAGCCTGGAATATTCCTCCATCAGGGCCTCCTGTGCCTGATCGGCGAATTCGGGGCGGGTGCCGACGTAGACCCCTGAATGACCGGCGCGCGAGTAGAACGACTGGAAGGAGAAGACACTGTACGCCAACCCCAGCTCTTCCCGGATCCGCTGGAAAAGACGCGAACTCATCCCGCCCCCGAATGCGGAGGAGAGGAGGACCAGGGGGAACCGGGCGGAGGAGCTCCGCCCCGGCGTACGTGTCCCCACGGCAATGTGCGTCTGGACCGTATCCCGCTCGACGCGCCGCTCCCGGTGCGTGCTCGGGCCGGGGGCATCGGGCACTGGAAGGCCAACGCCCTTCAGCCAACCGTTCAGGTTGGCCCGGACCATCTCCACGAAATGCCCGTGATCCAGATGACCGGCCGCCGCAACCACCAGCTCTCCACCAAGATATCGATCTGCATGGAGGGCACGAAGGTCCTGGGCCGTCATCCGTCCCACCGACTCCGGACTCCCCAGGATGGAACGACCGTAGGGATGATCCTCCCAGACCTCTTCGGCGTGGAGCTCGAAGACGAGATCGTCCGGCGTGTCCTCTACCGTGGCGATTTCCTCCAGGACCACGTTTCGCTCCAGCTCCAGGTCCGACTCCCGGAGAAGGGGCTTCATGACCAGTTCGGAGAGGACGTCCACGGCCACCGGCAGGTGCTCCGAGAGGACCCGGGCCTGGTAGGATGTATGCTCCCGGGAGGTGAAGGCGTCCAGACTACCTCCCAGCCGCTCCAGAGCCATGGCGATCTCCCGGGGTCCGCGGGTGGCGGTCCCCTTGAAGACCATGTGCTCCAGCAGATGGCTTGCTCCCCCCAGATCAGCGGCCTCGTGGGCCGCCCCCTGACGCACCCAGATCCCGGCTGAGACGGAGCGCACCCCGGGAATGGTCTCCGTGAGGACGCGAATCCCCTCCGGTGTGACCGTCTCCCGCATACGGCCCACCATGGGACCCTCCAGCACCTCCGGGGAGATCTCCGGACCCCGATTCCCCCCTTCACCCGGGCGGAGTCCATGTCCCGTGCGATACGGACCGCATCCTGAAACCGGATTCAACGACGCGGGGGTGGAGGGATGCCTGCGCACCCCTCCACCCCCGCGTCCCGTCAAATGACGCCGAGCCATCAGCGGCTGGCGTTCTCGACCTCGAGGACCCGATCTCCCTCCTCCTCGATGGCCGCCCGACGGGAAAGCCGGAGCCGTCCCCGCTCGTCGATGGCAAGGAGCTTGACCCGGGTGATCACGCCCCGCTGCAGGACGTCCTCGGTCTTCTCGACCCTACCGTCCTGAAGCTCCGAGATGTGGCAGAGGCCCTCGACTCCGGGAAGGATCTCCACGAAGGCACCGAAACTGGTGGTGTTCTTCACCGGACCCTCGTAGACCCGGCCAACCTCGGGCTCCTGCACGATGGCCTCGATCATCTCCCGGGCCCGATCGGCACCCTCGCCGGAGACGGAGGCGATCTTCACCAGACCGGAGTCGTCCACCTCGATGGTGGCCCCGGTCTCGTCCTGGATGGCACGGATCGTCTTCCCCTTGGGCCCGATGATCTCGCCGAGCTTCTCGGGATTCACCTGCATGGAGGTGATGCGGGGGGCGTGGGGCGACAGCTCTTCCCGGGCCTCACCGATGGTCTCATCCATGATGTCCAGGATGTGGAGCCGTGCCCGGCTGGCCCGGGCCATGGCGTCCTGCATGATCTCCCGGCTGAGCCCTTCCACCTTGATGTCCATCTGGATGGAGGTCACACCGCGGCGGGTCCCGGCGATCTTGAAGTCCATGTCCCCCAGGGCGTCCTCCATGCCCAGGATGTCGGTGAGGACCGCCACCCGGTCCCCGTCCTTGATGAGACCCATGGCCACCCCGGCGCACGACGCCGAGACGGGAACACCTGCGGCCATGAGCGCCATGGATGTTCCGCACACCGTCGCCATGGACGACGAGCCGTTGGACTCCAGCACGTCGCTCACCACCCGGATGGTGTAGGGGAACTCGTCGTACGGGGGCAGGAGAGGCTGGATGGCCCGCTCCGCCAGGGCTCCATGCCCCACTTCCCGCCGCGACGTGCCCCGGAAGGGCTTCGCTTCCCCGGTGCAGAAGGGTGGGAAGTTGTAGTGGAGCATGAACGACTTGGAGATCTCCTCCCGGACATCGATGGAATCGATGCGCTGCTCGTCCCGGGAGGTCCCCAGCGTGGCCACCGCCAGCGCCTGGGTCTGGCCCCGGGTGAAGAGCGCCGAACCGTGGGTCCGGGGAAGAACGCCCACCTCGCACGAAATGTCCCGGACGACGTCGAGACCCCGGCCGTCGGGGCGGGCGCCCTCGGCCAGGATGAGTTCGCGCATGGCAGCCTTCTCGATGTCCCGGAGGATATCGCGGATCTGACCCTCCGCCTTCTCGAACTCCTCGGGATCCAGCGCCTCCTTGAGCTCGTCGGTCACGTCCTCACGCACCGTGGACAGAGCCTGGTTCCGCTGCTGCTTCTCGGTGATGGCCATGGCCTCCTCGATGCGGGGCCGGGCCATCTCCCGGAGACGGGAGGCGAGCTCCGGGTCGGGGAGCTGGGGCTCGTACTCCATCACCGGCTGACGGAGGCCCTCGATGAGCTCCTCCTGGATGGCGATGAGTTCGCGGATTCCCTCGTGCGCCACCTCGAGTCCCTCGAGCACCTCTTCCTCTGGGACTTCCACCGCGCCGCCCTCAACCATGAGGAGGGCATCCCGGCTACCGGCCACCACGATATCCACATCGGAATATTCGAGCTGCTGGAAGGTGGGATTCAGGATCCAGTTGCCGCGGATGCGGCCGATCCGGACCGACGCCACCAGGGTGTCGAAGGGGATCTTGGAGAGATTCAGGGAGACCGACGCTCCCAGCATCCCCAGCACATCGGCGTCATTCTCCTGATCGGCCGAGAGGATGTTGCAGACCACCTGGGTCTCATTCATGTACCCCTCGGGAAAGAGGGGTCGGATGGGGCGGTCGATCTGGCGAGCGGAGAGGATCTCCTTCTCGCCTGGACGGCCCTCCCGCTTGAAGAAACCTCCGGGGATCTTCCCGGCGGCGTAGGACTTCTCCCGGTATTCCACCGTCAGGGGGAAGAAGGGGAGGTGGGTCGGACGGTTCTGGGCCGTGGCGGTGCAGAGCACTACCGTCTCCCCGAACTGCACGAGGCACGAGCCGTGGGCCAACTTGGCCATGCGGCCGGTCTCGATGATAAGGGTCCTGCCGGCGAACTGCCGTTCGATTCGATGGATCATGTGGTCGTTTTCCATATCACTGCGGAGTAGGATCGGGTGCAGGGGAGGTGTCTCCCCGCCTGTGCCCGTGCGTGGTGTCTTCGCGCCCTGCAGACCCGGATCCGGTACGACCGCCGTGCCGCCGGGGACTCTTTCGCGAGCCGCCGTCGGGACAGCGATGAACTTGGGCCGACCGTCGCCGGTCGTGCAGAGCGAAACGAAAATGCGGCGACCGGGATACGTCCCGGCCGCCGCAGGGTCCTGCCTTACTTGCGGAGCCCGAGGTCCGCGATGAGGGACCGGTACCGTTCCAGGTCGGTCCGCTTCAGGTATTCCAGCAGTCTCCGGCGGCGTCCCACCATCTTCAGGAGGCCGCGACGGCTGTGGTGGTCGCCCTTGTGGGCTGCGAAGTGCTCCCGGAGATCGTTGATCCGGTGGGTCAGAATGGCCACCTGTACGGGAGCGCTCCCGCGGTCGGTCTCGTGGAGCTGGTGCTTCTCGATGATGTCGGTCTTCGTCTTTTCCATATCGACTCTGGGCCTCCGCAGGAGTCTGCGCTTCAAGGGAAGCCGTGGAGAAATGCGTCGGAGAACGCGGGCCTCGTGCCCGCAGCCCTGTGGGATTAGCCTCCAAATATAGGGATGCCCTGTTGTGGCAACAAGTGGCAGGCTCGGTCCACGGAAGGTGTCGGCGAGGGCGGGCGGGCTCTATGGGGCGAGGATCACCCGGGCCTGCCGGATGTCCTGGTGCAACTGTGCCACCAGCGCCTCCACCGATTCAAATGGCGTCACATCTCGCAGCCGATCCACCAGATCGACCCGAACCTCCTCCCCATAGAGGTCTCCCTGGAAGTCCAGGAGGTGGACCTCCACGCTGGGGGGCGCCCCCTCGAAGGTGGGACGCGGCCCCAGATGCATGGCGGCGGGGTAGCTCCCCCGTCTCAGGATGGCCCGAACCGCATACACCCCGGCAGGCGGCAGGAGCTTCTCCCGGGCGCCGACGCGAAGGTTGGCTGTGGGAAAGCCGAGGCCTCGACCGCGGCCCTCACCTCGCACCACCGTACCCCGCAGCGAATAGGGGCGTCCGAGGCCATGGGCAGCATCCACCATCCGTCCCTGGCTCACCGCACGGCGGATCCGGGTGCTGGAAATGGCATCTTCGCCCACGAAGACCGGCGGGACCACATCCACGTCGAAGCCCAGTCGGGCCCCAAGTCCCTGCAGCGTCTCCACGTCCCCCGAGCGTCCCCGACCGAACCCGTGGTCATATCCCACCACCAGTTCCTCCACGCCGATCCGTTCCACCAGGATCCGCTCCACGAAACGCTCGGGAGACCAGGAGGAAAGCTCCGGGGTGAAGCGAATGAAGACCACGTAGTCGAGACCGCTCTCGGCCAGGATCTCCTTCTTCTCGACCGGAGTGGTGAGGAGGGGCGGGGCCATGGCCGGATTGACCACCTCCAGGGGATGCGGGTCGAAGGTGACGAGGATGGCCCTGCCGTGGCGGGCATCCGCCCTCCGCCGGATCTCCCCAAGGACCTCCCAGTGCCCCCGATGCACCCCGTCGAAGGTGCCCACGGTGACCACGGCACCCCGTCCGTCCCGGGGAATTCCGCCGGCGCCCGCCCCCCCCACCCCTCCCGACCTAGTCAACGGGGAAGACCTTCCGCGGCTGCAGGGCACCCTCCTTCGCCTGGGCCACGGCCAGGAGGCGCCCTTCGCTGGAAAGGGCCACCGGGTCTCCATGGACCAGCGCCGGCTCTTCGGGAGCCGGCACAATCCGTCCTGCCAGGACGGACTGCATCTCATCCGCAGTCAACTCCACCCGTGGGAGGTGCCCCAGCGCCTCCAGCGGAGACACCCATGCCGGGGCCAGCCGTGCCGGGTCATCCAGAGCGTCCAGGGCCACCGCGTCCGCGACCCGGAAAGGCCCGATCCCGGTCCGCCTCAACTCGCGGAGGTGTCCACCAACCCCCAGAATCTCGCCCACATCGCGGGCCAACGCCCGAATGTAGGTACCGGTGGACACCCGGGCCCGGAACTCCAGGAGGGGCGGCGCCCAGCGCAGAAGCTCGAGGTCGTGAATGGTCACCGGTACCGGTTCCAACCTGACATCTTCGCCCCGCCGGACTCGACGGTAGGCCGCCTCCCCGGCCACCTTCTTGGCCGAGAATACGGGCGGGAGTTGGCTCCGGCGTGCCGCCAGCTCCTCCAGAGCCGTGGCGATCCCATCGGCCTCCAGTTCGGCCCATCCCCTGTGGGTGGCAACCACCTCGCCTTCCGGGTCCAGCGTGTCGGTGACCCGTCCCAGCTCCGCCACGGCCACATACTCCTTGGCGAACCCGTGAAGGTATTCGACCAGACGGGTGGCCCGGTTCACACAGATGAGGAGAAGTCCGGATGCGAAGGGATCGAGGGTGCCCGTGTGTCCCACCCTGCGGGTTCCCAGGGTGCGGCGGACCCGCGCCACCACGTCGTGGGAGGTGGGTCCCACCGGCTTGTCCAGGAGAATCAAGCCGTCGTCGCGTGTGGACTGCGTCACGAACCCTGGACCTTCCGGGGCCCCGTCTCGTCCTCGTCGACCTGGTCGGGGTTGACGTGGCCCTCCTGGCTGACGGGAGACTCGCCGTCCTCTTCGCCTTCCTCGGGCCCGTCACCTCCAGCCGGCAGAACCTCCTGTAGAATGCGCTCGATGCGGAGCGCCCGGTCCAGGGTCTCGTCCAGCTCGAATCGGAGTTCCGGTACCCGACGAAGCTCCAGACTGGACCCCAGGGTTCTCCGGATGAACGGTGTGGCCGCCCGGAGACCCTGTAGAAGCTGATCGCCCCCTTCACCCTCCGGAGCGGCCGGACCGGGACGGACGAAGACCCGCGCGAGCCACAGATCGGGGGTAACATCCACGGCGGTCACGGTGGGCGTCCCGATTCGGGGATCGTGGACCTCGCGACGGAGGACCCGGGAGATCTCCCGCTTGAATTGCTCGTTGAGGCGGGCGGTGCGGCGCTGACTCATGGAAGGAGTGGGGTGGAGGTGAAGGAGGACCGAGGGGGTGGACTGACCCCGGGATTCACATCACCCGATCCCGATGGAAGGACACGAGGAGGAATCGTCCGTGCTCAGCCACGAAGGTATCCAGGCGATCGGTGAGGGATTCGGCCCTTCGACCATCCGAGGCAACCAGGGAGGCCGTTACCTCCGCACGGTCATGGATGTCCTGCAGGCCCGTTTCGGCAACCGAAACGTTGAAGCGCGAGCGCATCCTCTCCACAAGGGACCTCACCGCCGATCGCTTCTCCTTCAGCGACCGGCAGCCGGGGATTGCAAGCTCCCAGGTGAGAACAACCACAGAGCGGGCCATGGTCGAGAGCGGCGCCCCTCCGGGGTCACTCCCCGGAGGAGGAACTCGCGGAACCGGCCAGCGTCCGGGCAATCTCCTCGACCTGGAAGAACTCGATGCGGTCGCCGACCTTCAGGTCGTTGAAGTTCTCCACCGCGATTCCGCATTCGAAACCCTCCCGAACCTGCTTCACGTCGTCCTTGAAGCGCTTGAGGGATTCCACCTTCCCGGTGTAGACAACCTGCCCGTCCCGGATCAGGCGTACCGTCCACCCGCGGTCGATTACGCCCTCGGTGACGTAGCAGCCGGCGATGGTTCCCACCCGCGTGATCTTGAAGACCTCCCGAACCTCGGCGGTGCCCATGATGGTCTCGCGCTGCTCCGGAGAGAGCATTCCCTCCAGCGCCTGTCGGACCTCGTCCACCGCCTCGTAGATGACCTGATAGGTGCGGATGTCCACACCGCTCTGCTCGGCCATCTGCCGGGCATTGGTATCGGGACGGATCCGGAATCCGATGATGACGGCTCCGGCCGTCTCGGCCAGCAGCACGTCGGATTCGTTGATGGCGCCCACCCCTCGGTGTACGATCTCGACTCGCACCTCGCCGGTAGAGAGCTGCTCCAGGGCGTCGGCCACGGCCTGCACCGAGCCGTCCACGTCTGCCTTCACGATGATGGGCAGCGAACTCACCTCACCTTCCGCCAGGAAGGCCGCGAAATCGCCGAGCTTCATGCCGCGGTCCTTGATGCGAAGCTGCTTCTCACGCTCCAGCCGCTGACGGGTCTGGGCGATCTCCGCCGCCCGATCCGCATCCATGACCTGCAACGTGTCACCGGCCTGCGGGATCCCACCTGCGCCAAGAATCTGAACCGGTCGGCCCGGGAGCACCTCCTTGACGGAGTTGCCGCGTTCGTCCAGCAGGGCTCGCACCCGGCCGTCGAACTTTCCACAGATGAAGGCATCTCCCACTCGCAGCGTACCCTTCTGGACCAGGACCGTGACCACGGCCCCCTTCCCCACGTCGAGCTTCGACTCGATGACGGTCCCGTAGGCGTCGCGGTGGGGATTGGCCGTCAATTCCAGCAGCTCGGCCTGGAGGAGAACCTTCTCCAGAAGGTCGTCGATGCCACGTCCGAACTTGGCGGAAATCTCCGTCACCAGGACATCCCCACCGAAGTCCTCCACCGTGACCTCATGCTGCAGAAGCTCCTGCTTCACCCGGCCGGGGTTGGCGCCGGGAAGGTCGATCTTGTTGATGGCCACGACCAGGGGTACACCGGCGTTCTTGGCGTGGGAGATGGCCTCGATGGTCTGGGGCATGATGGAGTCATCCGCTGCCACCACCAGGATCACGATATCCGTGACGTCGGCACCCCGGGCCCGCATGGCGGTAAAGGCGGCGTGACCGGGCGTGTCCAGGAAGGAGAGAGACCGTCCCTCGTCCAACTCCACATGGTACGCGCCGATGTGCTGCGTGATGCCACCGGACTCGCCGGCCACCACATTCGTGTTCCGGATGGAGTCCAGGAGCTTCGTCTTACCGTGGTCCACGTGGCCCATGATGGTGACGACCGGCGGCCGCCACTCCAGGAGCTCCGGATCCTCCTCCTCTTCCTCGTCATCCAGGACGTCTTCGCTGCCTGTGTACTCTTCCTCGCGGACGGCCTTGAAGTTGAACTCGTCCAGGAGGAGTTCGATCTGGTCGAAATCCAGACGCTGGTTGATGGTGACCATCATCCCCAGGTTCTTGAAGGCGGCGCCCACCAGCTCGGTGGATGGCACATCCACCAGCTCGGAGAGCTCGGAGACGGTGAGGTACTCGTTCACTCGAACCGTCTTCGCCTCCTCCTCCTTGCGCTGCCTCACCTCTTCTTCCAGGGCCTCCTTCTCTTCCCGGCTGGGACGGCTCGACCCCTTGCGGCGGCGCTTCTTGCTGGAGCCACCGCCCTTCAACTCGGCCATGACCCGCTGGATGTTGTCCTGGACCGCGTCCTGGTCCACGCGCCCACGCTTCTTGCCCTTCTTCTTGCCCTTCTTTCGGCCGTCCGGCGTGTACCCGTCGGCCTGGATGCGCACCTGCCCTCCGGGACCGGCGCTTGCGGCCGGAACCGGCTTCACCGTCTCCGAACCCGCGGAGGCGGGCCGGGCTGAGGCGGCGGGGCGGGCTGAGGCGGCGGGACGGGCGGAGGCCGGCTTGGCGCCCCGGCGTCCACCACGGTCCGCCATCTCGGCTGCGGAGGGGATGCGGAGGCGCCGGCGGGGCGTGTCCGATGGTGCACCGTCGGCCGGCTTCTCCACGGGTGCGGCGGGCTCCTTCGCTGAGGCTTCCGCCTCGGCGGTTGCGGCCTCGGCGGTTGCGGGCTCGGAGGCTGCGCCGGCAGGAGCTGCCTCGTCGGGCTCCGCAGAGGCCACCGATGCACCGGACCCCTCGCCGGAATCCGTTTCGCCTTCAGCAGCAACCGCAGCGGGTTCCGGCTCTGGCGCCTTCACCGGCTCCACCGGCTCTGCAGCCTCGTCCGCCTCATCCGACGTCTGGGAAATGCCGCCCTCCCCATGGGAGTCGGCGGGTGCCGACGCCACAGGCGCGACGGTCTCGACCTCGACCTCGGGAACCTCAGGTGCCACATCGGCATCCGACTCGGCTTCCGCGTCGACGGCGGGCGGATCCGACACCTCGTCGGACTCGGCATCGGCCTCCGCGGACACCGGAGTCCCCTCTTCCGGCTCGGGCTCCGCTGACCGTCGCCGGCGGCGCCGACGGGTCGGCGTCCGGGACTCCTCAATGGCGGCCTGCACCGCCTCGGCGGCATCCTTTCCACCCGATCGGCGTTCCTTCTCCACCCGGGCCAGAACGCGAGCGACATCAGCGTCGCGCACACGGGCGCCCGCGTCGGGCACGGGAATCCCCATGGCCCGAAGTAGGGAGAGCACGGCCTCCGTGGAGACCTTGAGATCCTGCGCTAGTTCAGCAACCCGCATTGGTACCGGATTCCTCCTTGGCTTCCCTACCATCTTCCGTCGTCCCGGCAACCGATTCGGCTCCGGCGGATAGGACGGTCAGGAACTGATCTGCAAACGTATTCGCCGTAACGGCTACGGCGGACACACCGGGCATTCCCAGCGCGCCGCCGAGGTCGCCCCGACGTTGAACCCATCGCCAGGGCACCTCTCGGTGCTCCAGCAGGGGGAGAAGCTTTCCGAGCTGCCCCTCCGCTCCGTCCCGAGCCAGGATCACCAGCCGGGCACGCCCGCCTCGGACGGCATCTCGCGCGGCGCTGACGCCCACGTCCAGGGCGCCGGCTCGGCGTGCGAGACCCAGGAGCCCGCGGACGTCACGTTCCAGGGGCCGCCTCCCGGTCCTCCACTGACCCCTCTCCAGCCGGAGAGGCGACACCCTCGTCGCCGGAGACCGCGGATCCGGCTGTCTCCCCCTCATCCTCACCCACCTCCACGGTCAGTTCATCGATGAGGCGGAGGAGTTCCTCGGTTTCCACCGGGCCAAGCCCCTCGACCTTCTCGAAGTCGGCCCGGTCCAGGTCGATGATGTCCAGGAATGTACTATACCCGGCGGTCTTGAGGGCCGCCAGAGCGCTCAGCGAAAGGTCAAGTTCCGAGAGGGGGAAATCCGCCATCTCCATGGAAGCATCGTCGGGTTCCGAGAAGAGGCGGGCATCGGCCCCCCTCTCGATCCATTCCCGTGAGCCGTACAGGTCGATCTGCCAGCCGATGAGCTGCGACGCCAGGCGCACGTTCTGACCGTTACGCCCGATGGCCAGGGATAGCTGATCCTCGTCCACGATGGCCGTGATCACCTGACGGCCGGGGTCGGAGATCACCTTGGAAACCCGGGCCGGAGCGAGAGCCCGCCGCGCGAACGTCTCGGGATCGGGATGCCACGGCACGATGTCGATCCGTTCACCTCCGAGTTCGGAAACCACAGCCTGGACCCGGGACCCCTTCAGTCCGACGCAGGCTCCCACCGGATCAATGGACTCGTCACGGGATGACACGGCGATCTTGGTCCGCCCTCCCACCTCCCGGGCACGGGCACGGATCTCCACGATCCCCTGATAGATCTCCGGAACCTCCAGCTTGAAGAGCGCCTCCACGAAGAGGGGGTCCGCCCGGGAGAGGATCAGACGTGGCCCCTTGGGCGTTTCATCCACCTTCTTCAGAACGGCCCGAATGGGGTCGCCCTGGCGGAAGCGCTCGCGGGGGTTCTGATCCTTCCAGGGGATGATGGCTTCGGCGTCGCGGGCGCGGTTCAGCATGACCACGATCTTGCCCCGCTCCATCTGCTGCACCTCGCCGGAGATGAGCTCACCGACGCGGTGGGAGAA
>PWZC01000050.1 GCA_003567615.1 Gemmatimonadota bacterium
CGGCTGTGGGAGGCCAGGGGAGGCAGATGGAAGGGTCGGATGGGCCCGGGCTCCGGGGGACTGGCGTGGCGACGGAGGGATTCGTGCTGCGTCATGACGCCTCCTGGTCGGGAAGGTAGGTCAGGACCGCCCGGTTGTCGGCGCCGAGATATCTCTCGGCAAAGCTCCGGACCCGCTCAGGGGTCACGGTGCGGAGCCGATCCATTTCCGAATTCAGGCGTCCGGCGTCTCCCATGAGCTGCTGGTACATGCTGAACTGGTCGGCACGGGTCGCCAGTTGTGCCACCTGGCGGAGGAACCGGGTCTCGGCCAGCGCCAGAGCCCGCTGCACCTCGGCATCCGACACGTCGGCCAGCGCCTCCAGCTCCGCTGTGAGGGCGGCTTCCAGCTCCGAGGGATCCGATTCCGGATATCCGGTGATCCAGGAAATCATGAAGCTCCGACCCGTGGCGAGGGGAAAGGCGTAGGAGACCACGTCCTTGGCGACCCCCTGCTCCCGGACCAGCCGGCGGTAGAGCCGGGATGCTCGACCATCCGACAAAACCGAGGTGGCCACGTCGGCCGCATAGAAGTCATCGGTGGTGAAGGGCGGCACCCGCGAGGCCAGGTAGACCCGGGGGAGGGGGACCCGTGCCCGCACTGTCTCCCGCACCGTCTCGCCGATCCGCTCCCCGGGGTCCAGGCGACCAGGCACGGGAGGCACCACCCCGCCGCGGGGGATATCGCCGAAGTATTCCCGCACCTTCGCCAGCGTCGGCGCCGGCTCTATGTCGCCGGTCAGGGTCAATACGGCGTTGTTCGGAGCGTAGTAGACCTGGAAGAACTCGGCCACATCATCCAGATCCGCCGCCGCCAGATCCTCCATGGACCCGATGACGGTATGGTGATACGGATGATCCGCCGGGAACACCAGGCGCTGAAGTCGCTCGTCCCAGTCCCCATAGGGCTGGTTGTCGTACCGCTCCCGCCGCTCGTTGCGGACCACATCGCGCTGATTGTCCAGCTTCTCCTGGGTCATGGCCGGCAGGAGCCACCCCATCCGATCCGATTCCAGCCAGAGCGCCAGATCCAGGTGGTGGGACGGAAGCGTCTCGAAGTAGTTGGTGCGGTCGAACCAGGTGGTCGCGTTGAGGGACCCGCCGGCCCCTTCCACCAACTCGAAATGGCGGTTCTTGGGGACATGGGCCGACCCCTGGAACATCATGTGCTCGAAGAGGGGCGCGAACCCGGTACGTCCAGGACGCTCGTTTCTGGACCCCACCCCATACCACAGGTTGAGGGCCACCACGGGAACGGCGCGGTCCGGTGCCAGGATGACGGTGAGTCCGTTGTCCAGGACATGCCGTTCGAAGGGGAAGGACAGCACGAGGCCTCTCTGGATGAGGGGTCGGTAGGGTTCAGGTGGGCACCCCGGCGAACGCCGGGGGTTCCGGGGCGACACGGCGCTCCGGGGACCGGAAGAGCGCTTCGTGCCCGGGCGGAGTGTTTCAGGGACGCTGGCTCAGCCGCTCCCGCATGGATGACGGCGCCAGGGTGCGGAGGAGAAAGCGCTGAGCGGCCTCCATTCCATCTTCCATCCGGTCCTCCACTTCCAGGACCAAGGCCTCGTCCGCTCCGGCAGCCTGGAGTCGAGCCCGCTCCAGCATCTCCATGGCCTCCTCATCCCGTCCCTGGACCGCCAACACCAGCGCCGCCAGGAGCTGCGCCTCCAGGTCGTCGGGTCGCAGGCGCGCCCCCTCCTCCAACGCCCTGGCCGCCTCCTCCATCTCCGAGAGTTCCACCCAGGCCAGACCCAGCAGCACATGTGCCCATCCGTCCTCCGGCGTGAGTTCGGCGGCCTGGCCGAAGAAGTGGGCCGCGGCCCCCATGTCTCGCTCCAGCGCCCGGACCACGCCCAACTCCAGATGGACCAGGGGATCCCCGGGCTCCAGCCGCAGCGCCGTCTCCAGCTCCTCGACGGCCTTCTCCAGCAGGCCCTCGCGGGCGAGATAGGCCCCATACGCACAGCGGGCCGGAGCGGATTGGGGGGCGATCATGGCCGCCGTCCGGAGCGCCGCCTCCGCCTCCGGATCGTCGAACCGGGCCAGGGCGTTTCCCACCGTGGTGAGTAGGACCGGGTCCTGGGGTTCCAGCGCCAGCGCCCGCTTGAACCGCTCATAGGCGATGCCCTCGAGCCCCAGTTCCCGCTCGGCCACCCCGAGCCAGCTCAGGATGTAGGGACTGTCGGGGTGATCGGCGAGCGCATCCCGGAGTCGATCCGCCGCCTGATCCCATTCTCCGTCCCGGGCCATCTCCAGCGTCCGCTGCAGGATGGCCTCCTCGGCGTCGTCCGGAACCCGGAATCGGGGGCCGTCCGGGTCAAGCACCGAACTTCTCCAGCCTCCCGGCGTGGGCTAGCGCCAGCGACATGAGGTGGCGGGCTTCCAGGATCCCCAGCTCTCCGGCCCGGCAGGCGCTCTCGCCGAACTCCTTGGCGGAGGGGCGGGCCCATGGGGAGCGGATGAGGGCCGGGACGGCGTGCCACGAATGGTAGGCCATGGCGGCAGGCGTACTGTGATCGCCGGTCACCATGAGGACATCGGCATCCAATGCCGCAACCTCCTCCATCCACCGGTCCGCGGCCTCGATGGACGCTACCTTGGCGTCGAAGTCCCCGTCCTCTCCGCGAGCGTCGGGGGCTTTGTGGTGAAGGAAGTGGAAATCGAAGTCGCCGAGCCCCCGGGCCAGGATCTCCACCGCCTCCTGGTCGGAGTTGGGTGGTCCGGCGATCTCCATCCCCACCAGGCGGGCCACGCCTCGATACATGGGATAGCGGGCAATGGCCACCCCCTTGAGTCCGAAGCGCTCCTGGAGACCGGGGAGCCCTCGGTGAACAGCATACCCGCGGGCCAGCACGCCACTGATGGGATCGCCACCCGCCAGGACCTCCCGAGCCCGGGTCAGGACCCTGATGAGCAGCTCGGATGCCGTTTTGGCGGCCGGGTCCAGCGCCTCGGGGGCGTGGGGTGCCACCCCTTCCACCTGTGGGTCCGTGTCCCGGAGACGCTCGTCCAGGCCAGGAGCCCGGAGGACCAGCACGGCCCGATGCTCCTTCTCGTGCTCCACGAAGATCTCGCCCCCTGCAGGGAGCCCCAGCCCTTCCTGGAAGCCTTCCCGGAGCCGGTCCACGGCCGCCTGCCCCACCGCATCGGACGGCCGCCCTGCACGCCGGTCCACCACGCGCCCGTCGCCGTCCAGGGTGGCCAGATTCAACCGCACGGCCAGGTCTCCCGGCCGCAGCTCGAAGCCGACCCCCAGGGCGCTGAGCGCACCCCGACCGATGACCGTCTCCATGGGATGGTACCCGAAGAGCGCCAGATGGCCGGGACCACTCCCCGGCGTCACCCCCGGGGCCACCGGAATCAGCATCCCCAGCGACGAGCGCGCAGCCAGCGCGTCGAGATTCGGGGTCCGGGCGGCCTCCAGCTCCGTGAGTCCCGACGTGGGGTGCGGGAGCCCCCCGAGCCCGTCGAGCACCACAAGGACGATCCGGCCCCCCTGGGGCTTCACAAGGTCATCGGGAATCTTTGCGGGAGACATGATGGACGACGCTCCGGGCTTGGGATCTGAGGACACGTTCTCGGCCCTGAGTATAGCAAAGGAGGCCCCCCCCGGAAGCCTTGCCGCCCCCGAGAGGGCAAGGTACGATCGGGCCGGGGCCATCCCCCACCCCACGCCAGAACCTCTTCCCCGAACCCCCGCCTCCCATGACCCCCTTCGTCCCCTTCGAGATGGAACGGTGGCAATCCACCTATGAGCACCGGGTCCGTTTCAACCTCTCCGAGTCCGGCGTCCCCCCCCTCTCCACCCGTGAACTCCTGGAGCTGGCCGGCGAGGAGGGCGCGGCGCTGACCGACGAGCTCTGGGACATCCGCCACGGCTACGGCCAATCCAATGGATCCGACCTCCTGCGCGAGCGCATCGCCGCCCTCTACCCCGCCGCCGGCCCCGACTCGGTGATGGTCACGGTGGGCGGCGCCGAGGCCAACTTCGTCACCCTCTGGCGCCTGCTGGAAGAAGGGGGGGACTGGGCCGCCATCCTTCCCACCTACATGCAGATTCCGGGAATGGTGCGGAACCTGGGTGGAACGCTCCATCCGGTGCACCTCCTGGAAGAGGAGCGTTGGCAGCCCGATCCGGACCAGGTCGGACGGGCCTTCGAAGCAGGGGCCCGCGCCCTGCTCATCACCAACCCCGGAAATCCCACCGGCATCCGCCTGGACCCGGAGCGGCGCACCGCCATCGCGGCCCACGCCGAGCGCCACGGAGCCTGGATCGTCGCCGACGAGGTCTACTCCGGAGCGGAGGCCGATGGCGTTACCACCCCGTCCTTCCACGGCATGGCTTCGCGGGTGGTGGTGACCCAATCCCTCTCCAAGGCCTACGGATTGCCCGGCCTCCGGGTGGGCTGGGCGGTGGCGAATCCGGAGATGGCCGCCGACCTATGGGCTCGCACCGACTACACCACCATCACTCCCTCCACCATCTCGGACCGGCTTGCCGCCGTGGCCCTTGAACCCACGGTCCGGGAGAAGATCCTGGCGCGAACCCGGGGCATCATCGCCACCAACCGGGACCGAATGGCCGAGTGGGTGGCCGAGCAGGGAGACCGCTTCGCCTACCATCCCCCCGATGCCGGCGCCATCGCCTTCCTCCGCTATGGGGGAGAGACCC
>PWZC01000451.1 GCA_003567615.1 Gemmatimonadota bacterium
AGGACCGAGAGGATCAACTGCCATGGGTGCCGGAAGAGGTGCCGGCGACCCGCCCGGACCAGGGGGCGGGATGAAGGTCGGGCCGGGGTCATGCGTCGGCGGAAGAGAGCGGTGGCATGGCCGAGGCGCCGGCGCGGCCTGCTTCCCGGGCCACCACCCGTCCCTCCCTGAGGGTCAGGATCCGGTCCATGCGGAGCGCCACGTCCCGGGAGTGCGTCACGCACAGAAGCGCCGTTCCGGCTTCCCTGAGGAGTCGTTCCAGGAGATCCAGAATGCGTAGACCGGTCTCCTCGTCCAGGTTGCCGGTGGGCTCGTCGGCCAGCACCAGCTCAGGCTCGTGGATCAGCGCCCGGGCCAGGGCGATCCGTTGCTGTTCTCCCCCGGAGAGGCGATCCGGCCAGGCGCCTCCTCGATCCGGGAGGCCGACGGCGTCCAGAAGGTCCTGGGCACGTCGCCGGGCCGCCGAATCCGCACCTCCCCGCAGGGACAGCGGAAGGAGAAGGTTCTCCTCCACGGTCAGGGTGGGGACCAGATTGAAGAACTGGAAGACGAATCCGATCCGATCGCGGCGGAAAAGGGTGCGTTCCCGTTCCGACAATCGGTGGAGTTCGACTCCGGCAACCCGAACGCTACCCTGGTCCGGTCGGTCGATGCCGCTGGCGAGATTCAGGAGCGTGGATTTCCCTGAACCGGAGGGTCCGAGGAGAGCCACGAATTCGCCGGCCGGAAGGGTCATATCCACACCCTGCAGCACCTCTCGACGCCGTTCTCCCTCGGTGAACGAGCGCCGGACACCCGTCATCTGCAGGACAGGAGGCGAACGAAAGGAATCAGGAGGGGGCATGGACGGGTGGGTCGAGGCGTGGACTGCGACTCCAGGGACCCTTCTTCTCCGCCACCTCATCTCGAGGTGGGGGGAAGAAGGCGGATCGGGGTCGGATCGAAGCAGCCCCTACCCCCCCACCCACCCGTCAGTTCACCGCCATCACGTCACTGGATCGAGGCCCAACTGCTCCGGCAGGGTAACCACCTCACGGATCTCATAGCTCCGCTCGCCCACCGGCAGGTGGATGGTGACCTCATCCCCGGCCCGGGCACCCTTCAGACCTTGCCCAATGGGCGAGGCCATGGACACCTGGCCGCCATCCAGATCCATGAAGTCGCCGGCAACCAGGGTGAAGGTCATCTCCTGGTCCATGGTCTTGTCGAAGATGGTGACCCGGGAACCGAAGCCGATCCGGTCGGCGGGCATGGACTTCACGTCGATCTTCGACAGCTCGGAAAGCCGCTGGGAGAGGTGCTCGATCCGAGCCTGCACGAATTGCTGACGCTCCAGGGCCGACTTGTACTCCGCATTCTCCTTGAGATCACCCAGCTCCACCGCCTTTGAGATTCGGTCGGGCAACTCAACGTTCAATTCATGGGTAAGTTTTTCGATCTCGCCTTCGAGTCGTTCAGTGATCTCGTCCAGCATCGATGTGATCCTCCAGGGGGATACCGACAATAAGAAAACGGACCCGTCCCCCGGTGGAGGTCGAGCCCTGTACGGAGACCACGTCCGCCGTTATGGCGCCGCGACTTTGTCAATCGTGGACATCGGCAGAGGGGAAGTCCCCAAGAATATCCTATAGTGTATCAGAATGGCGACCTGTGGAAAAGGGTTGTGGCGCAGCATCCGCCTCCACTCTTGACCGGGCCACGGGGTTCTTGATTATCTTTTCCCAAGAAGGCGGCTCCATCCGGGGTCCCCACGTCCCAGACTGAGATCCCCATGCACCGAGACACGCGTCAGAGGCGGGCCATCCGTCGCGCCCTGGAAGAGGCCGGGCACCCCCTTAGCCCCCAGGAACTCCTGGATCTGGCACAGGAAGAGGTGAGGACGCTGGGGATCGCCACGGTCTATCGGAACATCCGCGCCCTTCAGGACGACGGCTGGCTCGAGACGGTGGAGCTCCCCGGAGAGCCCCCCCGGTACGAAGTGGCCGGAAAGGGACATCACCACCACTTCCATTGCCGGGATTGCGACCGGGTCTTTGAGGTGGAAGGGTGTCCCGGGAACATCCAGGCCATCACACCGGACGGGTTCAAGCTGGAGCGCCACGAGTTCGTACTCTACGGGCTTTGCGACACCTGTACGCCTTCCTGAACCAATGTCCGAACCCGGTACAGACGATCCTGGAAGCCGTCGTCCCCCGGGCCACCGGCCGACTCCTCCGCCCCCGTGTCCACCACGTTGACGTGCCCCACCTTCCGGCCTGGCCGGGGCTCCTTGTCGTAGAGGTGGAGGCAGACTCCTGGAATGCCCAGGATGCGGGTCCGTGGAGGCACTCCCCCCAGCAGATTCACCATGGCGGCCCGTTCCCCACGGACCCGCGTGGGGCCCAGCGGTAGCCCAAGGATGGCCCTCACATGGTTCTCGAACTGTGAGGTGAGGGCGCCGTCCTGGGTCCAGTGACCGGAGTTGTGGACCCGGGGGGCCATTTCGTTGGCCAGCAGCCGGTCGCCCACCTGGAAGAGCTCCACCGCCAGCACCCCCACGTAGTCCAGATGCTGGAGAACCCGGTGGGCGATCTCCCGGCCCGTCGCCTGAAGCTCGGGACCGATGCCGGGCGCCGGAGCCAGCGATCGGACCAGGATTCCTCCCTCGTGGTGATTCTCCACCAGCGGATACTCGGCAATCTCCCCGTCCAGTCCGCGCACGGCCAGGACGGAGAGCTCCCGCTCGAATGGCACGAACCCTTCGAGGATGAGGGGCCGTCCCCCCAGTTGCTCCCAGGCCGGATCCAGATCCCTCGGAGTGCGGAGGATGACCTGCCCCTTTCCGTCGTACCCCATCCGGCGCGTCTTGAGGACGGCCGGGTACCCCAACTCCGCCACCGCGGACTCCAGGGCGTCCCTCGAGTCCACCGGGAGGAAGGGGGCCGTCTCGATCCCGAGATCCCGAAACGCCCCCTTCTCCGTGAGGCGATCCTGGGCCATGGCGAGGGCGGCGGGAGCCGGGTGGACGGGAGCACCCCGGGAGAGCCGGCGGGCGGCCTCCACCGGGACGTTCTCGAACTCGTAGGTCACCACCCGGGCGCCCTCCACCAGGCGGTCCAGGCCCTCGGGATCATCGTAGGGTGCCTGGATGACCTCACCCAGATGGGCCACCGGGGGGTCCGGATTCGGTTCCAGAAAGCGGAACCGGAGGCCCAGCGGAATCCCGGCCAGCGCCAACATCCGCCCCAACTGCCCCCCGCCCACCACGGCCACCAGGGGGCCACGCCCGGAATCCGGGAGGGCCACCTCCGTGGAGGCCGTCACGGGATGGGGATCCGGGGATCCGGGTCATCCAGCACCGACCGGGTCCTGGTATCCCGGTAGTCCCGAAGCGCCTCCCGGATGTTCGGGTGGGCGCCTCCCAGGATCGAAGCGGCCAGGAGCGCGGCGTTGGTGGCCCCTGCCCGCCCGATGGCCAGCGTCCCGACGGGTACGCCGCCCGGCATCTGAACGATGGACAGAAGGGAGTCGAGGCCGTTCAGCGCCCGACTCTTCACCGGCACGCCCAGAACGGGGAGGACGGTCCGGGCCGCCACCATCCCAGGGAGGTGGGCGGCGCCGCCGGCACCGGCGATGATGACCTGCAGCCCACGGTCCTCCGCTTCGCCGGCGTACTGGAAGAGGAGTTCCGGCGTGCGGTGCGCCGAGACCACCCGCACCTCATGGGGAATCGCCAGCGACTCCAGCACATCCACGGCGTGGGCCATGGTCTCCCAGTCGGACCGGGATCCCATGATCCCCCCGACGAGAGGGCCCGGATCTCCCGCACCCTCGTCTCCGTTCCTGCTCTCTGGACCGGTCATGTGGTCAATCGACCGCAACGTCGGAGGCCGTAACCGGGAAGGAGGGCCCGTGCTGCGAAAAGACCCCGAGATCTCCGGCGGCGGTGAAGGTGAGGACCTGGTAGTCGTCCTCCTCTCCGGTGGGCATCTCCATCCCCGGTGATCCCAGGGGCATCCCGGGAACGGTGAGGCCCCGGACCTGGGGCGCTTCGGCCAGAAGCCGGCGAACGTCCTGGGCCGGGACATGCCCCTCGATGACGTAGCCGTTCACCACCGCGGTATGGCACGATGAGATGCGCACATCCACACCCAGCGCCACCTTCACCTGTCCCATGTCGGCCCGGTGCTCTTCCTCCACCTCGAAGCCGTGCTCCCGCATGTGGTCGGCCCAGAACCCGCAGCATCCGCAGGTGGGGGAGGCGTAGGTCTTGATGTGAATGGGGCCCTGGTAATCCAGGGGGATGGCCTCCCGCGGCCCCTCATGGACCAGATCGACCTCGGGTACGGGACTCAGGAGCACCGCCTCCTGGGACCAGGCCTGAGGCACCTCGGCGGCGGGGGCGGTCCGGTCTTGGAGCACCCAGAAGGTTCCCAGGGCAAGGGCGACACCCACCACGGTGGCCACCATGTAGCTAAGGGTCTTGCTGTTCATGCCGGGTCGGGCTAGGGAAACGAAGAGGCCTTCAGGGTCAGGAAGATACCCGGGAGGACCCTGAAGAATCCAGGGCTCCCGCTTCGGTCAGGTCCGGTCGATCCATCCCGGGAATAAGGAAGAGGAAGGTTCCCGAGACCACCAGGATGTTGGTGATGAGAAAGAAGGTCGCTTCCTCCACCGGAAGCCCCAGGGGCCGGGGTCCCAGCGTCAGGTCGTAGGAGATCTCC
>PWZC01000406.1 GCA_003567615.1 Gemmatimonadota bacterium
CCTCACCGATGCGCTGGCCTTCGCGCTCCTGTTTCCCTTCACCCGTACCCTGATCCGCGAGCGCACCCTGGCGCGCATGAGACGGGCCATGGAGAAGGGTACCTTCCAGGTCCGGACCTTCAGAGCCGGGTCTGGATTTCCGCCTGGAGGGAGGGGCCGGAGTGGTCCGAATGACCGGGAACGGGGGGCTGGCCCCGAGGACGATGACCGGGACCGTCCGCCGCGGCCCGGTGAGATCATCCAGGAGTGAGGCGGCTCGCCGGGGAAGCCGCGGTACCGTGCCTCCAAGGGGTGCTATGGACGCCATGGCTTGACCCGCAGCCGCGTCCGATTCAACCATCCCCGCATCCCGGCCGATCCCTTATGGTCAGGGGGCAGGTGCCTTGAACCGGCGCCATGCATCGACAAACCCGAGACAGGTGGATGGAAGGTGGAAGATCGCATCGAGTTTCTGAAGGCGCTCCTGGACGAGCCGGGGCCCTCCGGCTTCGAGGTCCGACCGGCCCGGGTCTGGCGGAAGGAAGCCGCTCGCTTTGCTGATCGGATCTGGTCAGACGTCCACGGCAACTCCTACGCCGTTCTGGGCGAGTCGCGGCGACCCCTGATCATGCTGGCCGGCCATGTGGACGAAATCGGCCTGCAGGTAACCCATGTGGACAAGGAGGGGTTTCTCTACCTGGACGGAATCGGGGGCTGGGATTCCCAGGTCCTGGTGGGCCAGCGCGTGCGTATCCTGGGCCGGGACGGGGATGTGCCGGGCGTGATCGGGAAGAAGCCGCTTCACCTCATGAAGCCGGAGGAGCGGAAGAAGGTCTCCGAGATCCGGCACCTCTGGATCGACGTGGGCGCTTCCTCCCGGGAGGAGGTGGGCGAGTTGGGGATCCGCGTCGGTGACGCTGCCGTGCTCTCCCAGGGCTTCCAGCGTCTCGCTGGAGACCGGATCGCCGCCCGGGCCCTGGACAACCGGGTGGGGGCCTTCGTGGTTCTGGAGGCCCTTCGCCTCCTCCGGGAGGATCCCCCGGCCCATGCCGGCGCCGTCGCCGTGGCCACCAGTCAGGAAGAGATCGGATTTTCCGGCGGTGGGGCTCGGAGCGCCGCCTTCCACCTGGAACCCGACGCCGCCCTGGTGGTGGATGTGACCTTCGCCACGGACGTCCCCGATGGTCAGAAAAAGGAGGTCGGAGAACACTCCCTGGGAGGTGGACCCGTGATCACCCGTGGATCCGCCGTCCATCCCCAGGTAGCGGAGCATCTCCTGGCGGCGGCGGAAGCCCAGGAGATCGCCGTGACCCTCCACGCATCGCCTCGGGGTACCTATACCGATGCGGACGGCATCTTCCTGGTTCGCTCAGGCGTGCCCACCGGGGTGGTCTCCATCCCGAACCGCTACATGCACTCGCCGTCGGAGATGGTCTCCCTTGGTGACCTGGAGAAGGCGGCTCAGCTACTGGCGGCCTTCGTCCGGAGTCTGGATTCGGACACCTCCTTCGTCCAGGAGTAGGCCTCGGCACCGGTTTCCCTCCAACCCGCTTCGGCCCAGCCGATGAGAAGCCCCACCCAGACCAGGTCCGCCAGGAGCAGGTGGAGGAGGCGCGTTCCCACCGGGTTCAGGAGGAGCACTGTCAACGGACCGAGAACGAGCTGGATTCCCGCCAGGATCGCCACGGCGGTGGCCACCCGCTTGACCAGGGGTACCGAGGGGTGGGCCGCCCGCATCCGCCGGCTCCAGCGGATCAGGATCGCCACCACCGCCACGGCCAGCACGGGGTGGATGATCCGCAGGTAGATGAGCACATGTTCTCCGGTCACATACTGCCCGAGCCCGTCCGCCACGCTGCCCGCCGGGAACGCCGTCGTGGCCAGCCCCGTCCAGCTACCGGTCCAGCCCAGCGCCAGACTCCCGATGAGGGCCGGCCAGAGGAGGCGGGTGGCGGATGCCCCGATCCGAGGCGCCCGCCGTATCCCCCGGGTGGCCCAGAAGGGCGTCAGCGCCAGCGCTCCCATAAGCAGGAAGGTGTTGGTCACATGGAAGGGACGGAGGAGAATGCGCGCCGTGGAGATGTCCGTCGCCACCCATCCGAAGATCACCAGCACGGCTCCGAAGAGGGACTCGGTGACGGTGAACAGAAGCGCCAGTATCGCACCGAGGCGTACCGAATGCCCCCGCGGGAAGGCTCGGAATGCCCAGATGGCCATGGCAATGACCAGGAGAAGTACCACACCGGACGTGGCCCTGTGGACAAACTCGACCCAGGTGGGAAAGGTGTGGCCGGTCGGAACCATGGTCCCCAGACAGAGGGGCCAGTCGGTGCCGCAGCCGTCTCCCGACTCGGAGATCCTGAGAAAGTACCCCCAGAGGATCACCAGCATGGAGTAGATGAAGACACCCCATGCGAAGGGGACGAACCGGCTGCGGCCGGTCGGTGGGGCAGGGGAGCGCATCATGGTAGGTTCCGAAATGGATTCCGGAGGAGGAGTCCGCCTCGTTGACTCCCTCGACAGAGGTCGGTTAAGATAACGATTCTTTCGGGGAGGGCCGATGAACCTCGCCCTCGCCACGGAACGTCCAGCGTGTGTCGGATGCCTCTCTCCTTGAGAACCCATCCTCCTCGCTTCACCAGACAGAACCCCGGATCACCCAATATGATCAATGCCACCGAAACGGTGAAAGATATCCAGGCCATGCGGGACAACGGCTTCCTCTCGGATGCCATTCTTCGGCAGGCCGTCAAGCGGATCGCCGCCGCAGACGATCGATTCGATTGGGTGGGGGTGTATCTGCTGAACCCCGAAGGCGACGAGCTCTGGCTCCACAACTACGTGGGAGACCCCACCGAGCATGCCCAGATCGCCATCGGACAGGGCATCTGCGGTATGGCGGTGGAGCAGAAGTCGAACATCAACGTCCCTGACGTCACGGCGGTTGAGAACTACCTGGCCTGCTCGCCCCATGTGCAGTCCGAATTGGTTGTCCTGATCCGAGCCGGCGACGAGATCTTCGGACAGATCGACATCGACTCCGAAGAGGCCGCCGCCTTCACCGACGAGGATGAGGCGGCGCTGCAGCTCGTGGCCGACAAGCTCGCCGAGCAGATCGCGGCCGAGCGGCGCTGACTCCCTCTCGTCGACTCCACCTCGCCCCCATGCGCCGGCCCGAGCATGGGGGCGAGGCGGTCGGACCCGGTTCGCTTGCCGCAGGACGCCATTTTCCACTAGTCTGAACTGGGGCCTCGTTCATGGGGCCCCCCGCTCCTCCATCGGGGGACGTCGGACCTACTGCATTCCTACCCCCCTCCGTTGTGTCCCCGGCACCGGTTTCCCTTCCCGACTCCCTCCTTCGATCCCTCCGGGCCACGGTGGGCCATCGAGCCGTGCTCAGCGATCCGGAGCGGTTGCTGGTCTACGAGTCCGACGGGCTGACCCAGTACAGATTTCCCCCGGCCGCCGTCGTCCTCCCCGGCTCTGCCCAGGAGGTCCGGGATGTCGTCCGGATCCTGCACGACGCCGGCCTTCCCTATGTGGCCCGCGGGGCCGGAACGGGTCTGAGCGGTGGGGCGCTGGCGCTGGATGGAGCCGTAGTGGTGGCGACCACTCGACTCAACCGCATCCTGGAATTGGATGTGGCGAACCGTCGGGCCCGGGTGCAGCCCGGCGTCATCAACGCCCAGCTCACCCGGGCCGCGGCACCGCACGGTCTCTACTACGCCCCCGATCCCTCCTCCCAGAGTGCCTGCACGCTGGGGGGGAACGTGGCCGAGAACTCCGGGGGTCCCCACTGCCTCAAGTACGGGGTAACGAACCGGTACGTCACGGCGCTCACGGTGGTCCTGCCCGACGGAGAGATGGTGGAACTCCCGACGGCGGATCCTGAGTTGGGGACGCTGGATCTGGTGGGGCTCTTCGTGGGCTCCGAAGGCTGTTTCGGGATTGCGGTGGAAATCGAGGTGGAGTTGCTCCCCAAGCCCGAGGGTGTGCGAACCCTCCTCGCCCTCTTCGATTCCCTGGAAGAGGCCGGCACGGCCGTTTCCACCATCATCGGGAAGGGTCTCCTGCCCGCGGCCCTGGAGATCATGGATCGCGCCACCATCGAGGCAGTGGAGGATTCGGTCTTCGCCGCCGGGATTCCCCGGGACACGGAGGCGGCGCTGGTGGTGGAATTCGATGGGGTGGAGGGTGGGCTGGACGCCGAGATGTCGGAAGCGCGTGGCGTATGTCTGACAAGCGGTGCCCGGGAGGTGCGCACCGCTTCCACCGCAGCCGATCGGGACGCCCTCTGGAAGGGACGCAAGAAGGCCTTCGGCGCCATGGGCCGAATTGCCCCGGACCTGTTGGTGCAGGACGCCACGGTGCCCCGCAGCCGCCTGCCGGAGGTTCTCGCCCGGATCGGGGAGATCGGTAGGCGCTATCGACTGCGCGTTGCCAATGTCTTCCACGCCGGCGATGGAAACCTGCACCCCAACCTCCTCTTCGATCGCAATGACCCGGACGAACTAGCCAGGGTCGAGAAGGCTTCAAGGGAGATCATGGCCGTCTGCATCGCCGCCGGGGGTACCATCACCGGCGAGCACGGGGTGGGTCTGGACAAGCGTCCCTACCTCCCCATGGTGGTGCCTCATCCGGTTCTGGAGGCCATGGGCCAGGTGAAGGCCGTCTTCGATCCGTCCGGTCGGTGCAACCCCGGCAAGGTGCTGCCCGACGAGTA
>PWZC01000405.1 GCA_003567615.1 Gemmatimonadota bacterium
AGAAGGAGGCTCCATCATTCCCCACTTCACTCCCCACGTCCGAAGCCTGGGTCTGGCCGGGACAGTATTGGTGGTGCTGGGCACCGCCCCGGGTTGCGATCCCGGATCGGAAGCCCGTCAGGACTCCGGCCCTGGGCCCGACGCAGAGAGCCTCGCTCCTGATGTGTCACCTGGCGAGATCCGCTCCGGGGACGGCGAGGTCATCCTCTCGCTGGAGGGACTCCCGGGATCCATTCAGGTGGATGCGGAATCGGAGTTCCAGGCAGCCGATCGGTTCCTGGCGGCCGAGCCTTCCCCCACAGGCGACTGGCTGGCGCTGGTGACCACCGGAGTCGCCCATAGCGCGGGATGGCTCTTTGAGGTTGGGGCCAACCGGATCCACCCCGCCGCGTTCCAGTACGGGGGGGCGATCGAGATCGGTCCATGGTCCCAGGACGGGCGCTGGGTGGTCCTCTTCCACGAGGGTCCCGCTGGGGACAGGATCATCTGGGTGGCCGACAGGGACGGAGCGGGACCCACCGTGCACGACACATCGGCGCCGGTGCGGACCCCGGACCATGACGACATGGACCCTACGGATCGGATCTACGAGGTGGAGGGGTGGGAAGACGGCATCCTCCACTTCCGGCTCCTCGGCAACGGCTGGACCTTCGACCCGATGACAGGAGAGGTGGAACCGTTCCAACCAGTGGGGCCAGCCCAGCCAGTGGGGCAGGCCCAGCCTCACCCCGCCCCTTCCGCGAACTCCAACAGAGCCCGGGAAATCACCTCCTGGTCCGCCGCCGCCGGGAAGTGACGGGTCCCCTCCAGGACCAGGACCCGGGCATCGGGCAGGACGCCCGGCACCTTCTTCCGGATGGCCTCTGCCGGGAAGAGCGGGTCGTGCTCTCCTGCAATGATGAGGGCAGGGATACGGGCCCGGGCCAGCGCGGCAGGATCGGGGGGAGCCGCCATCCTCCGGACCAGCCGAAGGTGGCGGAAGATGGCAGAATGAACCCGGAGGAGCAGTTCGTCCGGCGGATCCGTATGGAGGGCGCGAACGGCGGCCAGGAGGCGGTCCGGGGCAGGACGCAGACGGTACCGGAGCATGGGAAGGGCCAGCTCCCGCATGAGCGTCCATGGCCGGGGCCGGGCGATGCCCGCGGGCATGAGGAGGGCCATTCCGCTGATCCGATCTCTGGCCGCCACCGCCGCTTCCAGAACCACCCCGGCTCCGTACGACGCACCCACATGGGGTGCCCTGTCGATCTCCAACGCGTCCAGAACCTGGAGGGGCCAGCGCTGAAGCGCCCCCGGATGGGTGTGGAGGTGACGCGGGGCGCTGTACCCGGGGGATCCCGGCAGGTCGGGGGCGTAGACCCGGAAGCGCTGGAAGAGGGCGCTGAACCAGAGGAGCGTCACCGGGTTCGGGAAGTTCCCACCCTGGAGCACCACCACCGGAGGGGCGTCGGGCGGTCCGCCCACCAGGACGTGGGTGGAACCGAAGTCGGTGGAGATGCGGCACCGCTCCACATGGGCAGGGATGCGCGCCAGCGTCTCTTCGTACAACTCCAGGAGGACGCGACGACCCTCTGCGTTTCGGTACACGATCATGGCGAGGTCCTGGCAGTCACCACCCGTGGTGGCCGTGGGTCACCCACGGTGGCCGTCATCAACGGACAGGGCAAGGGGAACCCGAGGTCTCAACGCTCAGCCCCGGGACTACCGGAGCACCATAACCGACACGGTGCAGGTGCGGAGCATGGCAGTGGTGGTGCTCCCGAGGATCATCCGACGGAGGCGGGAGTGTCCGAACGCCCCCATCACCAACAGGTCGATGCCGTTCTCCAACTGATACCGCGGCAGTGCGTCCTCGGGGTTCCCCGACACGATGGCCGTGGGTGCCTCGAAACCTGCGTCCCGGAGAGCCTCCGCCGCCGCCTCGAGACTTCTGCGGATGTCGGCGCGCTCTCCTCCCACGTGGACCAGATGGCAGGGGATCCCACGGAAGAGTGAGCCGGAGGCGATCATTCGCACTCCCTTCTGCGCCGTGGGACTCCCGTCCCATGCGAACATGATCCGGAGCGGGGGGGCAAAGGACTGCTGGGCCACCAGGATCGGCTGCTGAACCGCGCGAATCACCTCCTCCAGGTGGCGGCCCAGATGCCCGTGCCGCCGTGCGGAGGCCGTGCCTCGCTTCCCCACCACCAGCATACGGACCCCGGACTCCAGGGCCAGGATGGCATCCACCAACTCTCCATGGCGCTGGCGCACCTGAATGGCCCCCGTGGCCGCCTCGAGCGCCGGGGTAGCGGCCCGCACCCGCTCAACGGCGGCGGCCAGGAGCTGTCGCCCCCGCTCCATGGCGAGGCGGGCCCGGGCCTCGTCCAGGTCGGCCAGCTCTTCCAGGAGGTCTTCCCGGGCACCCAGCCCAATGGCCCCGCTCAGATTCTTCGATCCGGGAACGTTCCCGGAGGGGGCATCGAGGACGTGCAGAAAGGTCAGGGGAGCGGTCATGCGCTCAGCAGACCAGGCGGCAAAGTCACAGACCGCACCGGCGTAGGGGGAGTCGTCGATGCAGGCCAGAACGGACCCGGCTCCGGTACCCTGGGGGGACGGCGGCGGAATGACCGAATCCTGCTCGGAAGACGGGGTGGCCGAGGCCGTCGGGGATGCCGTGGGAGAAGCGTCGGTCATGGGCGATGGAGTTCTGCGTTCAAAGGAGCGGAGTGGCGCTTCAGTGCGCCATGAGGCGGTCGGCGGAACCGGATCACGGCCTTGTCCAGGGCCGCAACCGCCGTGAGGTCCCAGAAATGGGCCCGGCTCACATCGGTGGTCACCAGGAACTGCCCCACCTTCCTCGCGAAGAAGAGGGCGCTCAGAAGTACCCCCACCATAACGCCCAGGGCAAGGTTGTGGGTGAACACCACCACGACCCCGGCCACCAGGGACGAGAGCCTCCCCCGACCACCCGCACGTCCAGCCCCAGGAGTATGGCGGCCGCGGTGAGCACCACGATGCACACCAGCGGTGATGGGATGCTCTTGGTGAGCCGGGGCAGCCCGTAGATGATGATGAGTCCCACGGCCAGGATCGCGAACACCATAAGGCGTGCGTTCTCACGGGTGATCTCGGGGGGCTGCGCCAGGAAGATGACGATGGCCAGGGCATTCACGAATCCGGTCACCACTGATCGCGACACGAAGCGCATGAGCCCGCCGAGCCGAAACACCCCCGCCAGCACCTGCAGCACACCGGTGAGGAGGGTGGCCGCCAGGAGATATTCGAGACCGTGAGAAGGGAAGGCCGCGTAGAGCCCCACCTGTGGGTCCACCCCCGCGATGACCGAGAAGGCGATGGCCTCGGGAATCAGCGCCAGCGCCACCACGATACCGGCCAGGACATGGGCCCGGACGTTGAAGAACCAGGTGTCGCGGAGAGCTTTCTGAAACGATCGGGCCGAGAAGGCGGGCATGGAAGACAGACGGGTGCCGTAGGGGCGAAGGGCATCGGCCTCACACGGACCTGTACCCAAAAGAAGCGGCGGCTCACCGGGGCCTGGGGCCCACTGGTCCCACTGCTGGGAACGTGGACACGACCCCGTACCCACAGAACCACCCGTCACCAGAAGTCACACAACACATTACGATGTAAAATAAGTGTGGAACATACTCGCACTTACAACTGTACAAAATGTGTAGTGATTATATGAGTACATATGAGTCACATACTTCTTACGGGGTCGTGGACGGTGCATAAGGATATCCACACATGAACAAATCACGGTCGACGACATCAAGTTCCGATCAGAAAAGGAGACATCCATGTTAGGTTGGGCGCTCATTTTTTTCATTCTCGCCATCGTAGCGGGGATTTTGGGCTTCTCCGGGATCGCCGGAGCTTCGGCCGGCATCGCCCAGATCCTTTTTGTGATCTTCCTCGTCCTTCTGGTGATTTCGTTCCTTGCCCGAGCGCTGCGCGGTAACTCGCCAGCGTGACGTAGGCGGGTCCAGCGTGACGTAGGCGGGTCCAGTGCGACGTAGGCGGGTCCAGCGTGACGTAGGCGGGCAATGGCGTCGGCGAGCCATACCGGACCATTCAAGAAGGGGGGCGCCTCAAGAAGCGGCGCCCCCCTCTCGCTTTACCCTCCATGTTGGACAGGGCGCGGCCGGGCCCGTTGAAACCCCGGTCCCCCCCCCGTCGTAGGGCTGGATGAGCACCCGCGGCGACCGCAGCTCAGCCTGCGGAGGACGGAGCCTCCGAGGACGAGGATCCCTCGTGGCGGGTTCACCAGCCCCACGGAGGAGGAATCATGAGAGCCAGGAACATGAAAGGCAGGAACATGGCAGCGACGGGTCTTCTGGCCGCGAGCATGGCCGTTTTCGCACTCCCCGCGCTTCCGGCGGAGGCCCAGGAGGCCCATTGGCTCCACGTTCGGGTGGAGGAGCCGGGAGAAACCCGGGTGAGCATGAACCTCCCCCTGGCACTGGTGGAGATCGGCCTGGACATGGCTGATCGACACGTGATGCAGGGCAAGGGGACCCACTGGGGTCCGGAGGGGAAGGTGTCGGTGGCGGACCTGCGGCGGATGTGGACCGAACTGGAGACGGTGGGAGACGCGGACTTCGTGGAGATCCAGGACGGAGACACCCACGTACACGTTTCGCGGCGAGGGGATCAGGTCCTCATGCGCATCGACGAAGGCCTCAAGACCCGGATCCGCATGGAGATGCCCACGGCCGTGGTGCAGACCATGCTGGGTACCGAGGGCGAAGGGCTGAACCTCCGGGACGCCGTACGCGAGTTGGCTCGCTCCGGCAGCCGGGACATCCTGGAGGTGCAGGACGGCGAGACCACGGTCCGGATCTGGATCGGCGCGAGCGGAGAAGCCCGATGAAGAGCTTCGCCATCGTGGCGGCAGCTCTGACGCTGCCCCTGGTACTCCTGGCTGCGGACCCGGCCCAACCCTCCGCCCTGACTGCGCACCCGGCCCAACCCTCCACCTCGGTGCTGGTGGTGGAGGTGACACCGGAGCACGGTCCGCGGCTGGTGATCCCGGTTCCCTACATCGTGGTGCGGGCCGGGGTGGCCCTGGCCCCTCGCCACATTCGTCAAATCCCGGTCCCTGGCCTCGCACCCCACATGGACGATCTTCACCGGGCCCTGGCCACCCTCCAGGACACACCGGACGGCGTCTTCGTGGAGATTGAGGGGCCCGACGAGCACGTGGTGGTGGAAAAGCGGGACGGGGCGCTACGGGTGGTGGTGCTGGACGGCGACCACACGCGGGTCCAGGCGGTACTCCCCTTCTCCCTCCTGGCTTCGGCCCGCAATGCCTTCGACGGCGAGACCACAAGCCTCCACACCGGCGCGCTGGTTCGAGCCCTCCGGGACGCCCCCCGAGGGCCCCTCGTCCACCTGCTGGACGGGGGCACGGAGGTCGAAATACGGGCCTGGTAGTTCCCGGGCCGGGGCGTCGGTCGGGTCCGTTGTCCCACCCTCCCACCCTCCATCCCTACCGCGGCGCTCCCTCCCCCACCACCCGTTTCAGGAGCGTCCCCGCCGGAATCACCTGACCCGGTCGCAGCCCGTTCATGACCCCCACATCATCGGCGGGGATGGTGGAGGGGTGCCGCTGCACGAACCCCTCGAAGGTCATCTCGGTGTCGGTGCGGACCAACTCGATACGCCGGGGCTGGACATTCAGGATGGCCGGGTCGGCTACGCGGCGGAAGGATACCACTGCGCGCTGGATCGACTCGCCCCGGGCTCCCCAGGCAGCCTGACGGGAGTAGCCCAGCACCCGATACGTGGCGTCGCCGTGGCGGATGAAGAGCACCCGCCCCCGGAAGTCCTGTCCATCCTGGCTGATCCGGAAATCGGCGGCGGCGGCATCGAGCCCATCGATGGAGGCGTCGGAGCGACCGACCTCCGCCATCCCCTGCCCCCGCATGAACTGGTCCCGGGCGGCCCTCGGTGAGGCCTCCTCCACGAAGCCCAGGAGGAGCACGGCATCCTGCTCCGGACTCACCCCCTGCACCTCGCTTCGGGTGTTGGCGGTGCGCCACCCCGAGGGAAAGTCCAGGCGGAAGGCCAACTCCGGGTGGTAGAAGATGTTCTGGCGAAAGTACCCCTGGCGGGGATCCTCGCCGAAGGTCATTCCCTCGAGACGCTGAAGGTACCCTTCCCTGTCGTCGCGACTCCCGGCCAGCTCCGGATCGTCGCCGGTGGTGCGCTCGAGGATCCGCCCTCGCCGCTCTCCGGGATCCGGGTGCGTCGAGAGAAAGCCCGGGATCCGCTCGCCATCCTCGGCACCGGAGGCCCGCCCCAGCATCTCGAAGACCCGAGCCACGGCCCGGGGGTCGTAATCCTGCTCCGTCATGTACCTGAGCCCAAGGTCGTCCGCCTCCCGCTCCGCCTCACGGGAATTTCGCAGGAAGAGGAGCTGGAGTCCGGCGCCGGCCACCTCTCCAAAAGGCTGGAGGTCCGGTGCCAGCACCATGCCGATGCCCAAGCCGAGCTGGGCGAGCTGCGCCTGGCTCACCCTGACTACCCCGTGACGAGCCGTCACATGGCCGATCTCATGCCCCACGATCCCCGCCACCTCGGCATCGGAGTTCAGGTGGGTCAGGATCCCCCGGGTCATGTAGATGAACCCACCCGGGAGGGCGAAGGCGTTGATGGTGGGATCGTCCAGGATCCGGAAGGTCCACGGCAGGTCCGGCCGCTCCGAGGCGGCGGCCATTCGCTGCCCCATCTCATCCATCCACTGCGTCAATCCGGGATCGTCATAGATCCCCAGCGAGGCCACGATGTCCCGGTCCGCCTGCCGTCCCATTTCGATCTCCTGCGACTCGGAGAAGAGGACGAACTGCCGCTGGCCCGTGACCGGGTTCACCGCGCCCCCCTGCACCAGGGGCGCCGGGACCAGGATCAGGACGAGCCAGAGGAGGAGGCGGGTCATGACGGAACCTCAGAAGTTGGGCGCCACCAGGAGCGCGTTGGTATAGAGCTGCCACCCCGAATACCAGAACATCCGGAAGAGGGGGTCATCGGCGAAGAGGATCACCCGTCCGGAGCCGCGGCGGCGCTCGGCGAGCCAGGTGCTCCGGTCCAGCCGCTCCAGGTTCCGCTCCGAGATCACCCCGGAAATCCGGTCCACCCCCTCGGGGAAGAAGGCCACGGACTCGAAGTCGTCGGAGGGCTCGAATACGGTCCCGGTGGAGAGGACGAAGAGGCGGTCATGGGCCGTGTCCATGCCGGCGCCGTAAGTCAGGGGATGGGCCGGATCCATGTGGGCCTTGAGGATGGTCCCGGGGACCCGCTCCTGCCAGCTTTCCATCTCCCGCTCTTCCCGGCTCATGAGCGCCCGCTCCAGCCGGGTATCCCGATCGTCCTCGTCCTCATCCAGCCGGGTCCGCCGCTCGATCTCGGCCATGGGCTCCGCCAACTGCTGGGCCGCGCTCCCCACCGCCACCAGGGTCCCACCTCTTCGTACCCAGGTGTCCAGCGCTGTGGTCCCCCCGTTCCCCAGGGTGCCCGACGGCCCGCCCGGCGGAACTACGATGACGTCATAGTGGCTCAGGTCAGTCCCCGATACGTCACTCACGTTCAGGACGTCGAAGGGAGCGTCCAGGATCTGCTCCAGGAAGAACCAGTGCCCGCCGAAGCCGGTGGCGCTGGTCCCGGGACCACCCAGGATGGCGATGCGAGGAAGCCGCAACGGGGCCTGATCGTTGGTTCCCAGGTCCGGGCCGGAGGCGGCTCGACCGGTACGGACCGGCGTCACCGCCGAGGCGAGCCCGGAGCGGCGCAGGAGATCATCCAGATCGTCGTTCCGCCCCTGGGGGAAGAAGAGGGTACCCCGGGGCCAGTCCCGGCCCTCCAGTGTGAAGGGCTCGGTCTGGACGAAGACGCGGCCCTCGTGCTCCAGGAAGACCACCAACTCGCGGGCATGATGGAAGGAGGGTGCCAGGAGATATCCGAAGCTCCCTCCCGCGGGGAGGGCCTCCCCGGTGCGGGCCTCGACGGCCTCCACCAACACCCAGTTCCCGCCGGAGGTGGCTCGGGACCCGTGGGCCTCCACCCCGTAGGCGAAGGGAAGGGCCCAGGCGGTGATGTCGTAGGACGAGGTCCCCTCCAGCAGGTTGTCGGGCCGAAGGAGCGCACCGGCCAGACGGCCCCGGGGCTGCCGGGCCCGAACCCGGTAGGTCCCTTCGGGGAGGGTGGCCCGAGCCTCGAAGCCCGGGTGGGGCTCGGTGCTCAGCGAGACCTCGCTCCCCAGGCGCTCCACCTCGATCTCATGCCTCTGCAGGAGCGCCACCAGCGCCTCGACCCGGGTGGGGTCGTCGCCGGGGATGAGGTAGGTGTCGTCCAGCCCCTCATCGATCTCCCGGTGGAAGCGGGCGAACCCCTCCACCAGCTCCGTCTTCCCGGCCGCGGCGGTGCGAAGGGTGGCGTTCTGGGCCACCCGATGCCCCATGGACCGGTCCCGGAGGGAGAGCGTGGTCCCATCGGGGCGCTCCACCAGGAGCCCGGCGAACCCGCTCCCCCCCTGCTCGTACGTCATCCCCACCGCCCCCACCAGCGAGGGCCACGAGTCGCCGTACCCCGGGTAGAAGAGATCGAAGTTCTGGGCCGTGTAATAGAGGAGGCGCTCCCGGTCGAACGCTTCGGCGTTCCCCTCCCCGAAGCGCCGCCCCCACTCGAGAATGTGTTCGGGGAAGATGTCGTTGATGGGCTCTGCCGCCGGGAAGAAGAAGTAGCTGGACCGGTACCCCATCTCGTGGACATCCACGTGGACGTGGGGGTTGTACCGGTGGAATCGGGCGAGCCGATCCCGGGTCTCCTGCTGGCTCAGCCACGCCCAGTCCCGATTCAGGTCGAAGAGGTAGTGGTTGAAGCGGGAGCCGGGCCAGGGCTCGCGCCGCTCCCGGATCCGGGGGCTCGGATTGTCCCGCACCTGGGCGTTGGAGACGAAGAAGTGGATGTATCGCTCCCGCCCATCGGGGTTCGCCACCGGATCGATGATGACCACCAGGGAGTCCAGCGCCCCCTCCAGCCCATCGGCGCCGGTGAGGAGGTCATGAATGGTCCACATGGCCGCCTCCGACGCCGATGCCTCATTCCCGTGTACCGCCGAGGTGTAGTAGACGATGGCCGGAAGCTCGGCCGCGATCTCCCGGGCCCTGGCCTCGGAGGTAGCCGGGTCCATGAGTTCCCGATTGGCCGCCAGGATCTCGTCCATGCGGGCCCTGTGCTCCGGCGAGGCGATGAGGACCTGCTGGATCTCCCGCCCCTGCATGGTGGTGCCATAGCTGTCCACAGAGACGGCGGGGTGGAGTTCGGCCAGTCGCTCCATGTAGGCGTAGACCAGATCGGTGGGGGTGAACCGGTCACCGATCTCATAGCCCAGGAAGGACTCCGGCGAGGGGACCTCCTGGCTCTGGGCCGGAGTCGGCGCGGCCAGGCTTCCCACCAGGAGGGAAAGGAGAAGGAAGGTGCAGGCCGCCGACGGAAATCGCGTCATGGTGGATCCGGGTGCGTTGGGTGGGAAAGTGACGGGAGAAGTCGGGTAAGAAGTAGAAAAGTTACCCCGGATCGGGGAAGGCGGGCAACGGCCCGTCTTGCTCCCGGGACATCACGCCATCACCTTCCCGCCTATGCTCCGTCACCATTTCCATTCCGAACGCGACCCGGCTCGGGCCCGCCGGCCCAGGCCCCGGCGCTCGTTCCCGGCCATCTTCCTCGTCGCCGTGGCCGCCCTGGGCTTCCTGGCGGCCTGCGACATGGGCTTCCCCACCTCCGAGGGGGAAGCCCGCATCGACGAGGCCACCTTCGTGGCCACGTATACCGAACTCCGCGTTGCCGCCATGGAATGGGAGTCCCAGCAACTCCCGGCCCGGGAGCGGGACGAGATCCTGGAACGTCAGGGCGTCACCGCCGATGACCTGCGGGAATTCACCCGGGTCCACGGTCGAAACGTCCCCCTCATGAACCGGATCTGGAACCAGGTGGCCACCAACGTCCAGGCGGCCCACCAGGAGATGACCACCGACGAGGGGGAAACGGAAGAGGAAGGGCCGCCCCCGGCCCCGGTCAGCGAAGACGGAAGTTGATTCCCACGGCCAGCCCGCGCCGATCACCCAACGACCCGGCGAACCGGAAGGCCCACCCCGGATCGAAGGCCACGTCGATCCCCAGGTCCACGGCGAAGCCCAGCTCCAGGCCGTCCCGCCGCCGGCTACTCCCGAACTCGGCGTCCAGCACGACCCGGGGAGTGAAGTAGGGATTGAACCAGACCCCGTCGGCCTGGAAGTCCCGGCCCAGCGAGGCGCCCAGGGGGAAGCTCAGGATCACGTCCTTCCCCACCCCGGCTCCCACGCCCCCGACCCAGATCACATCCAGAGGAAAGTCGGCGGAGGCGATGACCAGATTGCCCGAGATGTCCATCCCACCGTAGACGGTCAGATCACCACCCCGGCCCTCGGCCAGGCCGACCCGGTATCCCAGGGAGCCCGGCGCGTCACTGGACCGCCAGGTAGAGAGCACGCCGATTCCGTCGTGTGGGCCCGGTCCCGGGTCCACCAGGAAGACCCCCCACCCGGCAGGGGTCCCGGGAGAAACCAGAAGGGGCCCGTCCCAGTGCACCTGGGCCCGGGCCGGCGAGGCGGCCAGGAAGAGGAGGGGGAGGCTGGCCAGCAGTCCCAAAGAGACCTTCCGCATATGCAGTGACTCCGTTTGACGTCCGTGTCCATGAAGAAGCGGGCCCGGCCCCTGCCGAACCCGCCTCGGGGCCGCTCCCACCCCACTCCGGTCCAATCGCCCCCCGGAGGAAGGGCTACTCCCACTCGATGGTGGCCGGGGGCTTTGAGCTCACGTCGTAGGTCACCCGGTTCACACCCGCCACCTCGTTGATGATCCGGGTGGAGATCCGCCCCAGTACATCGTGGGGGAAGGGATACCAATCCGCCGTCATCCCGTCCCTGGAGGTGACGGCGCGGAGGGCGATGACGTTCTCGTAGGTCCGGCTGTCGCCCATCACCCCCACCGAGTGGATGGGGAGGAGCACGGCAAAGGCCTGCCAGATGTCGTCGTAGAGCTCCGCCTCCCGGATCTCCTCAAGGTATATCGCGTCGGCCTCCCGAAGGATCCGCAGGCGGTCTTCCCGGACCTCGCCCAGGATCCGGATGCCGAGGCCCGGCCCCGGGAAGGGATGGCGGCCCACGAAGTCCTCGGGAAGACCCAGCTCACGGCCCACATTCCGGACCTCGTCCTTGAAGAGCTCCCGGAGCGGCTCGATGAGCTGGAAGGGCATGTCCTCGGGAAGACCGCCCACATTGTGGTGGGTCTTGATGGTGACGGAGGGTCCACCGGTGGAGACGGACTCGATGACGTCGGGATAGAGGGTCCCCTGGACCAGGAAGCGGGCGTCCTTCCCCTCGGCCCTGGCCGTCTCCTCGAAGATCCGGATGAAGGTGTTTCCGATGGCGCGCCGCTTCGCCTCGGGATCCGTGACCCCTTCCAGAGCGCCGAGGAATTCGGCGCCGGCGTCCACCACCACCAGGCGGATTCCCATATGCTTGCGGAAGGTGCGCTCCACCTGCACCCGCTCGCCCTTCCGGAGGAGTCCGTTGTCCACGAAGATGCAGGTGAGGCGGTCGCCCACCGCCCGGTGCACCAACGCCGCCGCCACGGACGAGTCCACCCCGCCCGACAGCCCGCAGATGACCTCGGCCTCCCCGGCCTGCTCGGCGATGCTGGCCACCGCCTCGTCCACGAAGGCCCCAGGGGTCCAGGTGGGTTCGCATCCGGCGATGCGGAAGAGGAAATTGGAGAGGATCTCCTCGCCCCGAACCGTGTGGGCCACCTCGGGGTGGAACTGTACCCCGTAGATCTCCCGGTCCCTGGCCCGGAATGCGGCCACCGGGAGGGTGGCGGTGGACGCCAGGGCACGATAGCCCTCGGGCGGCTCGTCCACATGGTCCCCGTGGGAGCACCACACCCGGGTGGCCTCGTCGGGATCGAAGCCATCGAAGAGCTTCTCCTGCTCCAGGATCCGGAGGTCGGCGCGACCGTACTCCCGGGTCCCGTGGTGGACACGGCCACCCTCTTCCCGGGCGATGAGTTGCATCCCATAGCAGATGCCCAGGATGGGGATCCCCAGGCGGAGGATCTCCGGGTCCATTCCCGGAACGGCCTCGTCGTAGACGGAGGCGGGGCCGCCCGAGAGGATGATCCCGGCCGGGGCCCACTCCCGCACCCACTGGGCGGAACGATCCGGTGGATGGATCTCGCAGAAGACCCGCTCTTCCCGGATCCGCCGGGCAATGAGCTGGGTGTACTGGGACCCGAAGTCCAGGATGAGAACGCGCTGATGGGGCTGGGCGGTCCGGAGTTCGGAGCGGTCGGTCATGGGGTATGGTCTCCCGATTCCGGGGAGGGGGCCGGGGGGATGACCTCCCCCCGCAGCAGATCCTCCACCTCTTCCCGGCGGCGGATGAGAAGGGCGCGACCGCTCTCCACCAGGACCTCGGCGGGGCGGCAGCGGGCGTTGTAGTTGGAGGCCATGGAGAAGCCGTAGGCGCCGGCGGTCCCCACAGCCAGGAGGTCCCCGGCCCCGGGGTGCGCCAGGGGCCGGTCCAGGGCCAGGAAGTCCCCGGACTCGCACACGGGGCCCACCACATCCACCACGGCCTCCGGGGCGGCGGGATCGTGGAGCACCGGAACGACCCTGTGCCACCCCCCGTAGTGGGACGGGCGCAGGAGCTCGGTCATGCCGGCGTCGGTGATGACGAAGCGCTTGCCCCCCGACTCCTTCCGGTAGAGGACCCGGGTCAGGAGCACACCGGCCTCGCCTACGATGGAGCGTCCCGGCTCGAGGATGAGGCGAAGGCCCCGTTCCCGGAGCCGTTCGGTCACGGCGCCGGCCAGGCGGTCCAGGGGAAGGCCACCCTCGCCCCGGTAGCCCACCCCGAACCCGCCGCCCAGATCCAGGTATTCCAGCGACACCCCGTCGGCGCGGATCCGATCCGTCATCTCCAGGACCGTGTCCAGCGCCGCCAGATACGGCTCTACCGCCACGATCTGCGATCCGATGTGGACGTCGATCCCACGGAACCAGAGGTGGGGCCGCTCCGGAGCGGTTCGGTAGAGCTCGAGGGCCCGCGTCACCGGGATGCCGAACTTGGAGGTGGCGTGGCCGGTGGCCGTGTAGTGATGGGGGGTGGGGGACTCCACATCCGGGTTCACCCGGATGCCCACCGGTGCCCGCTCGCCGCGGCGGCGGGCGACGCCCTCCAGCACGTTCAGCTCTTCTTCACTCTCCACGTGGAAGGCGTGGATCCCCACCTCCAGCGCCCGTTCCATCTCCCGGACCGTCTTCCCCACCCCGGCGAAGACCATGCGCGAGGCCGGAATCCCGGCGCGGAGAGCCCGCTCCAGCTCGCCCGCGCTTACGATGTCGGCGCCGGCCCCGGCGAGGCCGATGCGGTTCAGGACCGCCAGATTGCCATTGGCCTTCACCGAGTAGGCCAGGAGGAGGTCCACCCCCTGGAAGGCCTCCTGGAAACGGTGGACCCGGTCGGCGATCCCCTGGGCGTCGTAGACATACAGGGGAGTGCCGAATCGCCGGGCCAACCCTTCCAGGGAGAGCCCCCGACAGGTGAGGCCGCCCTGGACCCACGGAAAGCCCGGCCCCAGGTCGGCGGGGCCGGCGGGGGGCGCTGCCCCGGCCCCACCCCCTCCCGGGGGCGCCGCACCGGAGGAGCCGGCCCCCGGGCTCAGTACGCCCTCGCCCATACCACCTCCATCCGGGCCTCACCGCCGCCGATACACCGGGTCGGCGCCTGGGGCGAGCGGAACGCCGGGTCGGGAATGCAGCGCAGGGTGGCCTTGGTCTCTTCCTTGATCCGTTCTTCCACCGCCGGGTCCCCACTCCAACCGGTATACACGAAGCCGCCGGGGCCCTCCAGGATCTCCCGGAGTTCATCCAGCGTCTCCCCCCCACGGTGGGAGCGGGCCTCCCGTCGGGCTCGGGCCCGCTCCAGGAGCTGGCGCTGGAAGGCCTCCAGGTGCTCGGCCAGCTCGGCAACGATCTGGTTCTCCGGAAGGAAGGCCTTCCGCTCCTCGCCCTCGCCTTGCACGCGCTTCACCAGAACGGCCTGCTCCTTGGCCAGGTCCCGGGGGCCGATCTCGATGCGGAAGGGGACGCCCTTGCGCTCCCACTCCCAGAACTTGGCGCCGGGGTTCAGGTGATCCCGGTCGTCCACCCGGACCCGCACATCCCGCTCCCGGAGACGGCCGGCCAGCTCATGGGCCTTCTCCACCACGGCGGTGCGCTCCGCCTCCTTCCGGTAGATGGGCACCACCACCACCTGCACCGGGGCCAGGCGCGGGGGCACTACGATCCCGGTGTCATCGCCGTGGGTCATGACCATGCCGCCCACCAGGCGGGTGGAGACCCCCCACGAGGTGTTCCACGCGAACTCCTCGGCCCCGGCTTCGCTCTGGAAGGTGAGCCCGAACTGCCGGGAGAAGTTCTGGCCCAGGTTGTGGGAGGTCCCGGCCTGCAGCGCCTTTCCGTCCTGCATCATGGCCTCGCAGGTATAGGTGCGGAGGGCCCCGGCGAACTTCTCGGACTCGCTCTTGAGCCCCGTCACCACCGGCATGGCGATCCACTCCTCCATGAAGGTCCGGTAGACGTCCAGCATGAGACGGGTCTCTTCTTCCGCCTCCCCTTCCGTGGCGTGGGCGGGGTGGCCCTCCTGCCAGAGGAACTCGGAGGTGCGCAGGAAGAGGCGGGTCCGGAGCTCCCACCGCATGACGTTGGCCCACTGGTTCAGCTTCAGCGGGAGATCCCGGTACGACTGCACCCACTTGGCGTACATGGAGTAGATGATGGTCTCGGAGGTGGGGCGGACCACCAGGGGCTCCTCCAGCTCCTTGCCGCCGGCGTGGGTCACCACGGCCAGCTCGGGCTTGAACCCCTCCACATGCTCCTTCTCCCGCTCGATGAAGCTCATGGGGATGAGGAGGGGGAAGTAGGCGTTCTCGTGCCCGGTCTCCTTGAACCGGTCATCCAGGGCGCGCTGCATCCGCTCCCAGATCCCGTAGCCCCACGGCCGGATGACCATGCTCCCTCGAACCGGGGAGTGGTCGGCCAGTTCGGCCCGCTGCACTACCTCATTGTACCATGCGCTGAAGTCGTCGGCCCGGGGGGTCAGCCCCTTGTCGTCCGCCATTGATGCTCCGTCGGTTGATTGGGTTGGATCGGGGGGATCGGTTGGTCGGGTTGGATCGGGGGGATCGTTTGGTCGGGTGGATCGGCTCGAATCGGGTTGAATCGGCCTGGGGAGGCGAAGCTCAGCTCCCCGACGCGATCCCGTCGTCCCCTTCGCCGGACGCAGGGTGTTCCTGCCGCTTCCCGCGGAAACGTTCCCGTCCGAAGACCGCTGCTGCCGGAATGATGATGAGGCTCAGGGACAGGACCGCCCAGGTGGGACGGAGCGGAAGGTCGGTTCCGGCACTCAGGAGGAAGGCCACAATCCATCCCCCGGCCAGGGCCACCAGGACGGCCGCCACCACGATCATGTACTCCAGGACGTTCAGGCGGCGGATGGCCCGTTGCATGTCCCGACGGGTCTCCTGGAAGCCGCCCTCGTCCGGTGGGGGAGCCTTCACGCTCCTACCGCCGCGTCGTCCAGGAGTGCGGTGAGCTCCACCTCCCGCTCCGCCCCCGAGTCCATGGAGCGGACCACCGCCACCCCCCGATTCACCTCATCCGGTCCCAGGACCACCACCTCCCGGGCTCCCTCGTTGGAGGCGGCGGAGAACTGCTTGCGCACCGATTGTCCCCGGATCCCGTAGACCACGGATCGTCCCCGTCCCCGGAGCGATGCGGCGATCCGCCGGGCCAGGGACGCCTGCTCATCCCCGATGATCACGATGAAATGGTCCACCGAATGGGACGTGTCAGGCGCCAGGCCCCGTTCCCGGAGAAGTTCGGAAAGGACCACATCACCCATGCCGAAGCCCACCGCCGGAAGGGACTCGCCGCCCACCAGCTCCAGGAGACGGTCGTAGCGCCCACCCCCGGCCACGGCCCGGAACTCCCCGGCCCGGTCGAAGATCTCGAATACCACCCCGGTGTAATAGGCGAGCCCCCGGACGATGGTGAGATCGAAGTCCACATAGTCCCCGAATCCCAGATCCTCCAGGATCTTCAGGAAGCTCCGGAGCGAGGCCAGGTGCGGGGCGACGTCCGGATCCTCCCCGAAGCGGGCCTCCACCTGGTCCAGCTCCGGAGCGTCGAACAGCCCCACCACCGCCTCGGCCACCTCCCGGGGAAGATCGACCTCATCGGTGAGCCGCTGAAGGATCCGTTCGGGAGGCTCCCGCTCCACCTTGTCCACCACGCCGTAGGCGGCGAGGAGGCGGGACTCGGGAACGCCGAGGGCGCTCAGGATTCCCGCCAGGAGGCGACGATCCGACACCCGGGCCCGGATGTGGCGGGCGTCGAGGCCCAGCTCCCTGAGGCCGTCCAGCGCCACCGCCAGCACCTCGGCGTCGGCTTCCGGCCCCGCCGCTCCCACCAGGTCCACATTCCACTGGAAGTGCTCACGGAGTCGGCCCCGCTGCTGGCGCTCGTAGCGGAAGAGCTGGGGGATGGAAAACCAGCGGATGGGCTTGGGCATGGAGCGGCTGCGGTCGCCCAGGACCCGGGCCAAGGACGGCGTCATCTCGGGCCTGAGCGAGACCTGGCGCCCCCCCTTGTCCGTGAAGTTGTAGAGCTGCCCCACGATCTCTTCGCCGCTCTTCTCGACGTAGAGATCCAGGGGCTCCAGGGGCGGGGCGTCATACTCCCGAAATCCGTACCGGGCCGCCACCCGACGCCAGGCATCGAAGAGGTGCGACCGGAGGCCCATTTCCTCAGGGGGAAAGTCCCGGAATCCCGGAAGACGGGCGAAATCCTTGGCGTTTGACATGGCGCGAATCTATCCGGAGCCGGATGACAGGGGCAAGGCTTCCCGGGGGATGAGATCCAGCGTCTCCAGCGCCCCGGCCACGGTGGCGAAGGAGCCGGACACCACCACCGTCCCCTGGCTTCCGGCCCATTGCCGAGCCCGGGCCAGAGCATCGGCGAACGAAGCCTCCACGCGGATGTCCACCCCGCCGGCGGAGAGGGCGTTGACCTTGTCCGGTGCCCACGCCGCCTCCGGGGCCCCGGGACCGGGCCGGGTCAACACCAGGCCGTCCAGCGCCCCGGCCACGGCGGCCACGATCCCATCGTGGTCCTTGTCGGCGCGAATCCCCAGCACACCGATCACCGGACCCGGCGGATCCACCTCCGCCAGGGTGGCCCCCAGCGCCGCGGCCGACGCCGGGTTGTGGGCGACGTCCAGGATCCAGAGCCCTTCCGCCGTGCGCTCTACCTGGAACCGGCCGGGGGCGCGTACCTGGCCCACTCCCTGCTGGAGCTGAGCCGTGCTGGCCAGGAAGCGGGGGGGGAGCGCCTCCAGCGCCCGCACCGCCACGGCCAGATTGGCCAGTTGGTGCCGACCCACCAGCGGACAGTGGAGGTCGACGGATCCCCAGCGCCGGGTCTGGAGCCGGGTCCGGATCCCATCCAGCGCCACGGTGCCGCCAGGCTCCGGCACCCGGATCAGAGGGGCGCCCACCGTCCCCGCCTCCAGGGCCAGTACCTCCAGTACGTCGGGATCCTGGACCCCGGTGAAGGCCGGGACACCGGGCTTGAGGATTCCGGCCTTCTCCCGGGCGATCTCCCGCACCGTGGGGCCCAGGACCTCCTGATGGTCCAGGGAGACGTTGGTGATGGCGGTGACCGCGGGCCGGACCACGTTGGTGGAGTCCAGGCGTCCGCCCATTCCCACCTCCATGACCGCCACATCCACGCCGGCGCGGTCCAGGGCCAGGAAGCCCAGGACGGTACAGGCCTCGAACCAGGAGGGCTGTGCCCGGATCACCGGCTCCCGTAGCTCCTGGGCCAGCTCCAGGAGGAAGTCGTCGGGGAGGGGGCGACCATTCACCAGGATCCGCTCCCGAAAGGCGACGAGCTCCGGAGAGGTATAGAGCCCCACCCGGAAACCGGCGGCCTGCAGGACCGACGCCCAGATCCGTGCCACCGAGCCCTTCCCGTTGGTGCCGCCCACGTGGAGGATGGCGGTCCCGGACAGGGGATCCCCCAGGGTGGACAGGAGACGGCGGGTCCGCTCCAGCCCCCACTGGACGTCGGTGGGAAGGGAGGGAAAGAGGGCCGCAGCCAGGGCGTCACCCGAGCGGGGGCCCCGAGGTACCTTCACCCCTGGCTCCCGGCGGCCGGGGCCCACATGTGCCGGAGGAGCCGAACCACCGTGGCCCGCATCTCCCGGCGATCCACCACCCGGTCCACCATGCCGTGCGCCAGGAGGAACTCGGCACGCTGGAAGCCGTCGGGGAGCTCCTGCTTGATGGTCTCTTCGATGACCCGGGGACCGGCGAAGCCCACCAGGGCGCCCGGCTCGGCCAGATTCACGTCGCCCAGCATGGCAAAGGATGCGGTGACGCCGCCGGTGGTGGGATCGGTGAGGATGGACATGAAGGGAATGCCGGCCTCATGAAGCTGAGCCAGAACCGCCGAGGTCTTGGCCATCTGCATGAGGGAGTAGATCCCCTCCATCATCCGCGCACCGCCCGAGGCGGACACCACCAGGAACGGGCGGTCTTCCCGGAGAGCCACCCGGCCGGCCCGGGCGATCTTCTCGCCTACCACCGAACCCATGGAACCTCCGATGAAGGAGAAGTCCATGACGGCCAGAGCCACGGGGATTCCGTCCAGGGTAGCGGTGCCGGTGATGACGGCATCACCCCGCCCCGTCTTCTTTTCCGCCGCCTCGAGGCGGTCGCCGTAGTTCTTCAGATCCGAGAACTCGAGGGGATCGGTGCTCCGCATCTCCCGGTCCA
>PWZC01000418.1 GCA_003567615.1 Gemmatimonadota bacterium
AGCTGACGGAGGGACTCGAACCCTCAACCTGCCGCTTACAAGGCGGCTGCTCTACCAGTTGAGCTACGTCAGCAGAAACAGAGCTTTGAAGTGTAATCCAGCCCAGGGGTGGTGTCAACCGTCCACCGGACAGCGTCCCAGGCCCGGTTTCAGGCCCCGGGGGAAGCGGTCGTCACCCGCTTCCAGCGAGTCCCGTCGGGGCCATCTTCCAGAACGATTCCCCGGGACGAAAGCTCGTCCCGGATGGCGTCGGCGCGGCTCCAGTCCCGGTCGCGGCGCGCCTGGGCCCGGGCCTCGATTCGCTCCTGGACCCACGCCTCGACCTCAGGGTCCACCCCCCGCTCCCGGTCCGCCAGCTCCACCAGCCCCAGGACCCTGTCCACGGAAGCCACCAGAGCCAGGGCGGCATCCCGCTCGGCCGCCGCCACACCCCGTTCACGGTCCAGGTGGGCGTTGGCTTCGTTCACGAAGGTGAACACGGCGCCCAGCGCGCCGGAGATATTGAGGTCATCGTCCATGGCCGTCTCGAATCCCTCGCGCGCGCGCGCTGCGGCACGGGCAAGGGGGCCGCCGCTCGACGGCTGGCCCTCCGTGCTGTCCTGAGCTTCATCCATCTCCACCTCTTCCACCGGACGACGCCTGAGCCGGTCGCGGAAATCGACCAAGCGCGCCACCGCCTTCTCAGACGCCTCGAGCCCCGCCCGGCTGAAGTTCAACTCCCGGCGATACTGGGCCGAGAGGAGCTGGTGCCTGATGGCGGCGCGGGACACGCCTTCGTCCAGGAGTTCACGCACCGTGATGAAGTTACCCAGGGACTTGGACATCTTGCTTCCTTCGACGCGGAGATGCTTCACGTGCAGCCAGCAGCGGGCGAAGGGATGGCCGGTGGCGCCCTCCGACTGGGCGATCTCGTCCTCGTGGTGCGGGAAGATCAGGTCCTCTCCACCCAGATGCAGATCCAGCGTGGTGCCCACCTCACGGAGCCCCATGACCGAGCACTCCAAGTGCCAGCCCGGCCGCCCCCGACCCCAGGGTGCGTCCCATGCCGCCCCCACCTCCTCGTCCTCCGGCTTCACCGCCTTCCAGAGGGCGAAGTCCCGCACATCGTCCTTCCCGTAATCGTCCCCCGAAACCCGCTCTCCGGTGCGGACCTGCTCAAGATCCTTCCCCGAGAGCTTCCCGTACCCGGGGAAGGCCGAGATGTCGAAGAAGACGGACCCGTCCTCGGTGACGTAGGCCAGTTTCCGATCCAGGAGGGTCTGCACCAGTTCGATCATCCCATCCACGTACGCAGTGGCTCGGGGATACAGGTCGAAACGGGCCATCCCCAGGGCATCGGCTTCCTCCAGGACGGCTTCGGCGAAGGGCTCTGTGAACTCGCCGATCCCCACCCCCGCCTCGCGGGCGGCCCGGATCGTCTTGTCGTCCACATCGGTGAAGTTCATGACGAAGTGGACGCCGTATCCCTTCCACTCCAGATAGCGATGCACCAGATCGTAGAAGAGGAAGGTCCGGAAATTCCCGATATGGGCGTGCCCATAGATGGTGGGGCCGCACCCGTAGATCCCCACCCGCTCGGGGTCCTGGGGTTCGAAGGGCTCGGCGGCGCGGGTCAACGTGTTGTGGAGGCGCAGTCCCATGGGGCTCCGGACGACCGGGGAAAGGGCGAGGGTTCGGGATCCGCCTGGAAAGGTGGGGGGGAGGAAGGGCGGTGTCGAGGCCCCGGGGGTGCACGAGGAAGTGCCGGGGGGAGGCGGGCTGAAGTATCGGAGAGCGGGATGAACCCCCCGGATTCAGGGGAGGACCCGCCCCTCTTCCACCAACCACTGTCCCGAATCGTACGTGAATCCCAGGAAGAGGGTGCGACGAAGCTGCTGGGAGGTGCCCACCCGATGGGCCGACCAGTGGAACTCCGCGAATCCCCGCTCATCGGAACCCGCCACCAGCGCCACCCGCCCCAACTCGACCCGGCTCCCTTCATAGGCGCGGAGGTAGTCCCGCAGGACCACGGCCGCCTGGCGGGGGGGAAGTCCCCCGGGCTGGCTCCCCTCCAGGTAGAGGGAAACCCGGCGCGAGACCAGGTGGGACGCCACGGCCCGCTCGTTCCCGCCGGTCCACGCCCGCCCCACCTGTTGTGCCGTGGCCACCAGGGCGTCGTGCCCCTGGGCGTGCAGGGTGGCCCGGCCCTCGGCTCCCGCGAATTCGGCGCAGACCGGGGCCAGGAAGAGGAGGAACGAAAGGAGGATGCCTCGCCGGCCGGCACTCATCAGCAGGCTGCTCACGCCGCCTCCAGGGTCCGGTGGATCTCCACCATGGCCCGGAACGGGTCGGAGGCCCCGGTCACGGCCCGGCCGATCACCAGGTAGTCGGCACCGGCGCGGGCCGCCTGCTCCGGCGTGGCGATGCGAGCCTGATCGTGGGCCTCGCCACCGGCCAGACGGATCCCCGGCGTGACCAGGAGGGGCCCCGGACCCAGTCGATGCCGAAGGCTCTCCACCTCCAGGGGCGAAGAGACCACCCCGTGAGCGCCGGCTCCCACGGCCAGCTCGGCGAGCCGGATCACCTCCTGCTCTGGATCCACCGGGGACCGGCCCAAGGTGCGCTCCACGTCGTCCCGGGAGAGGGAGGTGAGGAGCGTCACAGCCAGGATCTGCACAGGCGCGGCGTCGGGGGCCATCTCCCCGGATTCCGCAGCGGACTCTGCAGCCTCCACGGCCGCTTCCACCATGGCGCGCCCTCCTGCGGCGTGGACGGTGAGGAACTCGACTCCAAGCCGGGACGCGGACCGGACGGCGCCGGCCACGGTGGCGGGGATGTCGTGGAACTTGAGATCCAGGAAGACGCGCTTCCCCCGGGAACGCAGCGCCTGCACCAGCGGCGCCCCGGCGTGGGTGAAGAGCTCCAGGCCCACCTTGTAGAAATCGGCTCCGTCGCCGAGGCGATCCACCAATTCCAGCGCCGGGGACGGTTGGGCATAGTCCAAGGCGATGATCACGCGTGACATGTCTTGATCCTCACTCCGGCCCGGGCTCCTGCGGTTTCTTGCGTTCGAGTCGCGCCGATCCCACCAGGGCCCGGACGTGGTCCAGGCCCCGCCTGCGAACGGCAGCGTCCAGCCAGTTCACTACACGACCCGACGATCGGGGGTCCCAGAACGAGGCGCTCCCCATCTGCACCAGTGAGGCCCCGGCCATGAGGTACTGCACCGCATCCTGACCCTCGGCGATGCCACCCACGCCAAGGAGGGGGAGGCGGGTGTGGGCGGCAGCGCTCCAGACCGCGTGCACCCCCACCGCTCGAATGGCCGGTCCGCTCATCCCTCCGGCGCCGGCCCCCAGCGCCGGTTCGCCGGTCTCGGGATCCAGGACCAGGCCGGGGAGGGTGTTCACCAGGGTGAACCCATCCACACCCGCTCCCTCCAGCGCCCGGATCACCGGTCCGAAGTCCGGGGTGTTGGGGGCCAGCTTGGCCACAAGGGGGCGTTCGGTGCGACGCCGAACCCCCTCCAGCACCCGTGCCGCCGCGTCCGGATCCAGGGCGAAGGCGAGCCCGCCACGTCGGGTATCGTTGGGGCAGGAGAGGTTGATCTCGTAGGCCTGAAAGCCATCGGCGTCGTCCAGGATCTCCACCACCCGGACGAACTCGTCCGGCGTATGACCGGCCACGCTCACCAGGACCCGGGCCCGAACCATGCGCTCCCGGAGCCACGGGAGCTTCCTCTTCCGGACCTCGTGGGCCCCCGGGTTGGCCAACCCCACCGAGTTCACCATCCCGGCCCGGAACTCGGCCACCCGGGGTGCCGGGTTCCCGAGCCGGGGCTCCAGCGTCACGGACTTGGTCACAAGGCCCCCGAGACGGTCCAGCTCCACCACCTCCGCGATCTCCTCCCCGAATCCGCACGTCCCCGCCGCCAGCAGCACCGGGTTCTGGAAGGAGGTCCCCAGGAGCTCCTGCGCCATGGATGAACTCATGGATCACTCCGACCGGGGGGGTACCGCTGGAAGAAGCGCTCCACGGAACGGGCCACCGCCTCGGCCACCGCGTCGTGGAACTCGGGCTCGACCAGGAGACGCTCCTCATCCGCATTGGAGAGGAAGCCCACTTCGATGAGCACGGACGGCATCATGGCGTTGGTGATCACGGCAAAGGGCCCCTGTTTGACACCCCGGTCCGGGCCCGGGGGGACCCGACCCATCTCACTCTGGACGATATCGGCCAGGAGCGCCGACCACTGTTGGTGGTCGAAGGTCCGGAGGTCACGCATGATCTCGGCCAGGAGGGGGTCAGCGGCGGCGGGGCGATCCTCGGGTCGCTCCATCTCGGCGGAGGCGTTCTCCGCAGCGGCCACCCGCCGCTCATGCTCCGTCCGGGCCTCGGAGAGGAAGTACGTCTCGAACCCCCGGACCGTCGGGCGATCGGTGAGTGAATTGGCGTGGATGGAGAGGAACACGCCGGGCCGGTCACCCTTCCACTGGGTGGCCAGGCCGCCCCGCTCCCACAGGGGAACGAACTCGTCGGTTTCCCGGGTGAGTCGCACATCGAGGTCCGGGTCCTGGGAGAGCCGGCGGGCCAGGGCCAGGGCCAACTCCAGCGCCACATCCTTCTCCAGTATCCCGCTGGGACCGATGGCTCCCGTATCATGGCCACCGTGCCCGGGGTCGATGACCACCAGGCGGGGGACCCGA
>PWZC01000431.1 GCA_003567615.1 Gemmatimonadota bacterium
CCCGAGGGGATCCGGGTGAACAGCGTGGCTCCGGGATCCATCCGGTTCCCGGGGGGAAGCTGGGACCGGCGGTGCAAGGAGCAGCCCGAGGCCATGGCGGAGTTCACCCGGCAGAACCTCCCCCTGGGTCGCTTCGGAACCGTACCGGAGGTGGCGAACGTGGTGGCGTTCCTGGCGTCACCCCGCTCGAGCCTCCTCACCGGAACCTGCATTCCGGTGGACGGCGCTCAGGGTCGCTCGCTGATCTGAACCGATCGCAGGATGCGGCGGCTTGGACCCAGTGGAGACGAACGATCTCAGTGGAGACGGACGATGTCGGCTCGGAGGCGACGGACGCCGGTACCGTTCTGACCCCACTGGAGGAGAATGGGGCTCTGGTATGTCCCCTGTACCACCTGGCCACCGTCGGCGCCCGGCAGTACCGCCAGGCTCGCCTCTCGACGGACCCGGAGCAGACGGGCCGGCGTGGCCTGGAGGGCCCGTTCCATGAGGGGGTCGTGCCGTTCCGGCGAAACCCCCAACGCACCCATGGCCCGCTGCAGTTGGGATTCGTCCAGTGCGTAGCGGAGCGGCTCGTCCAGGATCTCCTTCAAGTCCCGCTCCATGAGCAGGGCTTCGAACTCGTTCACGGTGATCCCCGAGTCCTTCTCCCCGGACGCCAGACGCAGATCGACCCGCCCGTACCGGATCCCGTGACTCTGGACGATCTCGGTGAGGCGCCGGGTCAGACAGTGTTCGTCCTGACGGAGGCGCACGGCCCGGTGTTCCCGGGCGGCGTCCACCTCCAACTCCACCGAGTCCACCACCTCTTCCTCCTCATACCCGACGATGGTGGCGTGACGCACCCGCCGGACGGGTTCATCCAGCGAGTCGGTGTAGGCCCCGTCAAAGTCCACGAACCAGAGGGGTTCCACCGAGTCGGAGCGGTAGACGGCGCAGTTCGTGAAGCCACCACCGATGAAGGAGAGGTGGGCGTCGGCGTTCAACGGTTCCCGCACCTTCTGCTCGTCGGAGAGTTCGTCCCGGAGTTCGAGACGATCGTGGTGGTAGCCGGCGTGGGGGGGGAAGATCCCGGCCAATGCATCGAGGAAGCGTTGAACCCGATCGGGCGCCCCGGCCAACCGCCGGCGGAGGGGCGGGTCCATGAATCCGGCCGTCGTGTGGTACGAGACGCAGAGGAGACGGGCGAAGCGCGAGAGCGGAGGCACGTCTTCCCGGGCCTCGAGTTCGGAGCGCAGATCCGTAACCTCCGGTCGACGGCTCGACCGGATCTTGATGCTGAAGGCTCGGGGGCTGGTCTTGACAGTCACGCGACAGGGAGGGCCGATGGGAGTTCGTTGGGGGGCACGGGAATTCGGCTCATTACCCGCAGGCCTCTCGGATGCTCCGGGGCTCTGACACCCCGCTGTTCCCCGGACGATCCATCATCGGATGACGTTTTCCCGAACGGGGACAAACCTGAAGAGTACCGATGCCGCCCCACCGGGACAAGGCTGGGGCGCCGCCCGGCCCGGAGGCCATCAGGAATCCCGGGCCCGGTCAGGGAGTCGAGTCGCCGCCGAGCCATCCCCGTACCTCCCTGAGGAGGGTCGGCGAGGCGGCGGCGGTCACGGCCCGGCCCTCCAGGGTGGGTCGGGGTGAGTCCCCTCCATCACCACCTGCCACCCCCGATTCGAGGACGGCCGCCCCGCCGGCCTCCGTCAGGATGAGCCATCCCGCCGCCCAGTCCCAGAAGGACTGACGGCCGTGGAGATACAGGTGACACCGCCCCGCCGCTACCCAGCACCACTCCAGTGCCGAAGACCCCAGGTTGCGTTGGGACCGGAAGGGGTGCTCGACGGCCACCCGGGCGGCCAGGGCGGGGGACAGGCGCTTGAAGTCCACCAGGGCCATGGCGTGTCGGAGTCGAGGGACGGCACCGAGGGAGTCCGGAGAAAGGGGAGCGTCGTTCAGCCACGCCCCTCCCCCCCGCACGGCGCCGAAGGTCTCCTGCCGGACCGGGTCGTGGACGACGCCCATGCGGGGACCTCGCAGGTCCACCAGCGCCACCGACACCCCGTAGAAGGGCAGGCCCGCCACGAAGTTGGAGGTTCCGTCCAGCGGGTCCAGACACCAGTAGGGTCCCTCCCCGCCGAGGATGGCCTCCTGTTCCCCTCGGGAAGACTCCTCGCCCAGCACCGGGATCCCGGGCCACCCGTGGGCCAGCTCCTCCAGAAGTCGGCGCTGGGCACCTTCATCCACGGGCGTCCGGAGGCTTCCGTCCTCCTTCCGTTCGGGCCGGGCTCGCCCCAGGAGGGGCACGATCTCGTCCCGCGCGACCCGGGCCGCCACCTTCCCGAGTCGACGGAGGTCACCGGGGGGGGCGGCCGTCACGGCACGGCCATCCGGTGGGCCCCGTGGCGGGACCGGTCTGTCGAGCGGCCGGTCATGGCCAGCTCACCAGGGAGTTGAAGAAGAACTTGAGGGTGCCGTGGGTCTGCCCCCGGTGCTGGGGGCGGAAGCCGATGAGTACGACCCTCCCTTCCCCGTGCTCCACCACCACCATTCCGTACTGGCCCGCCAGGTGCTCCTCTCCCTCGAGCCAGCCACTCTGCATGATGTCCCGGTCGATGAAGGTGACCACCGGGTGGACCCGTTCGTTGTGGTCGTGAAGGGCGATGCGGTAGGCCTGGTTGTCACCCTGCTGGATCCCGAAGAGGACCAGAGGATCCTCCGGCATCCCGTAGGCGGCCGGATGCGAGGTGTCGGCACGGGTACGGAGGGTGGTACCGGGAGCCCAGAACTCGGTGGAGGGAAGCCCGTCCAGGACATTCCGCACCGGGAGTCCGAAATGGCGGATGGGCAGATCCCCGGCCTCGGCGAAGGTGATCAGGGTCCCGCCGCCCCGCACCCAGCCGTCCAGCGCCGCGGCTCCCTCCTCGCCGAAGCCGCTCCGATACTCGGTCGGGTAATTGGAGCCCAGGCCGAAGGGCGGCTCCTCCGGACCCAGGATGGTCTGGAGCTGGTCGTTGGCCAGGATCACCACGTCGTAGTTGGCGTCCAGATTCTGCCGGGTCATGCCGGCGTCCAGGATGGAGTCGAAGGGGAAGCCGAAGTCCTCCATCATGAGCCGGGTCCACCCCTCGTCCATGCTCCCCGTGTAATACCGGTGGTAGATCCCGATGCGCCGGCGATCCACCGGCCGGTGTCCGTCGGCCGGGAGAGCGGCCAGGGGAAGGAAGTCGACCCCGGTGTCCCTGGCCACCTGTTCGAGGAGCCCACGAGGTGCATCGGGCGCCACGGCGAAGTCACCGGGACGAAGAGAGCCGGCCTGGGCTCCGGGATCGTCCACGCGGCGGACCGGCACCCCGGCGTCGAAGAGGGCGTTCACCGCCTGGAAGGCGTGGTTCAGGCGCCCGTCGATGCGGAAGCCCGCGGCACCGGCCTCCACCCCACCGGCGGGGAAGGGGGTACGGCGGTCATCGGCCAACTCCCAGCGCACCGGCTGGAAGGGACCCTGGGCATGGGTGCGGGCCAGGTCGACCCGGACCCCCATGAACTCGGCCATGGTGTGGGTGGAGAGATCATACGGGCGGATGGGGACGCCGTCCCGGTCCCGGGTGAAGCGGTTGTCGGGGTAGACGTTGGGGGCCAGGAGCCAGCGGATCACCCCGCGCTTGGGCTGGGCCATGGTCACGTACCAGCTCCCGGCCGGGTAGGCACGCCCTTCGTGCTGGAAGGGCTCCCGGGCCTCCTGCACCTCGATTCCCTGCAGGAGCAGGCGATGGATCATCTTCCGGGTGGTGAGGAGGTCGTGCTGGTCCGCCGAGATGACGAAGCCCGCCACCGGACCCTCGGGACCGTAGGTGACCGGTTCGGCCCGCTCTCCCCGCTCGGTCTGGCGGGTGGCCTTGGTGTAGGCGTTCCGGAGGACGCGCTCCCGGTTCTGGGCCGCCAGGTCCAGGGCTGCCATCCCCGACTCCACCTGGAGCTCCACAATGTCCCGCACTCCCCACCACCCGCCTCGCCAGGGGTTGGGGAAGTTCCCCTGGGGCTCGTAGACCTCCAGTCCCCGTCGCCCCCCCTCGAGCTGGTCGGGATGGATGTAGATGGAGGTGCCGAGCCGACCGGTACGGGCCCCTTCGGTGAGCATCCCGGCGATGTTGTGGAAGGGGGTGATCCAGTGCCAACTGAAGTGACCCCAGCCCGAGAAGAGGGAGTAGTTGGTGATCCCCTGGTATCCCTGCTGATCCATCCTCACCGCCATGTGGTTCCCGTACCAGGCCATCTCCCACCACGCCAGCGGATCGCCATCCGGTCGGATGGGTTCGGCGTAGGGGGGGATGTAGAAGCGGGCCGTGGTGCCGCCCATCTCGTGGTGGTCGATGAAGGCCTGGGGAAGCCAGTCCCGGAAGATGAGCCGGCCCGCATACACCGACTCGATGGTGTTCTGCATGAAGGCGTCGCGGTTGTTGTTGTGCCCCGTATACGGATGGTAGAGCCAGGGCATGGCTGCCCCTTCGTAGGGCGTATCCAACGTCTCCCGGTACCATTCGGTGATCATGATGGCTCCCTCGGGATTCAGGGAGGGAACCAGGATGGCCAGGGTGTTGTCGAGGATTCTGAGCACCTCCTCGTCGTCCCCGGACACCAGCTTCCACGCCATCTCCGCCGCCGCGTGCTTGGCGGCCACCTC
>PWZC01000279.1 GCA_003567615.1 Gemmatimonadota bacterium
CCGCTGTGCATCATCGAGGCCATGAAGCTCATGAACGAGCTGGAAGCAGAGGTGACCGGCACCGTGCGGGAGGTTCTGGTGCAGAACGGGGAACCGGTGGAGTACGGTCAGGTTCTCTTCCGGGTAGAGCCTGCCTGACCTCTTCTCTGGACCGTCGTACCACGTCCGGTCGTCCCAGGAGGAGCATCTGCCAGGCCCTCCGGTCCGGTGTCCTCTTGCGTTGGGTGCGGGTGGGCCGACAGTAGCCCCTCCCGGTCCCGGGATCCGTCTCCGTCCAGTCCACAGGGGAGTTCACGTGTTCAAGAAGGTGCTCATCGCCAATCGGGGCGAGATTGCCCTGAGAGTCATCCGAGCCTGCCAGGAGCTGGGGATTCGCACGGTGGCCGTCTATTCCGAGGCGGACAGGGAGTCCCTGCATGTCCGATTTGCCGATGAGGATGTCTGCATCGGCCCCCCCTCCTCCACCGAGTCCTATCTGAACATCCCTCGGCTCATCGCAGCCGCCGAGATCACCGGTGCCGAGGCCATCCACCCGGGATACGGGTTTCTGGCCGAGAACGCCGATTTCGCCGAGATCTGTCAGCGGTCGGGGATCACCTTCATCGGACCCACGCCCGATCAGATCCGCTCCATGGGAGACAAGGCGGTGGCCCGGGAGACCATGGTTCGTGCCGGTGTCCCCACCGTACCCGGGAGTGGTGGGGTCGTGGAGGACGCGGAGGAGGCGCTGGGATTGGCGGCCGAGATCGGCTTTCCCGTCATGATCAAAGCGTCGGCCGGCGGCGGCGGGAAGGGAATGCGGATCGCCCCCGAGGCCGACACCTTCCAGAAGCTCTTCCATGCGGCGCGGAATGAAGCCCGCGCGGCCTTTGGAGACCCCTCGGTCTACCTGGAGAAGTGCATCGCCCGGCCGCGGCACGTGGAGTTCCAGGTGTTCGGGGATCAGCAGGGGCGGGTGGTCCACCTGGGGGAAAGGGACTGCTCGATCCAGCGCCGGCATCAGAAGCTGGTGGAGGAAGCGCCCTCTCCGGCGCTCACCCCGGAGCTCCGCGAGCGGATGGGGGCAGACGCGGTTCGGGCTGCCGAAGCCATCGACTACGTGGGTGCCGGTACGGTGGAGTTTCTCCTCGATGAAGACGGATCCTACTACTTCATCGAGATGAACACGCGGATCCAGGTGGAGCATCCGGTGACGGAAGTGACCTCGGGATTCGATCTGGTGAAGGAACAGGTGAAGGTTGCGGCCGGTGCTCCCCTGTCCTTTCCCCACGAGCCGGTGGTGCTCCGCGGTCACGCCATCGAGTTCCGCATCAACGCCGAGGATCCCGAGCACAACTTCCGTCCGGCTCCGGGACGCATCACCACCTTTCATCCACCGGGAGGTCCGGGCGTCCGCCTGGACACCCATGTCTATGCCGGCTATCAGGTTCCGCCCTACTACGATTCACTCCTGGCCAAGCTGATCGTGAGCGGGAAGGACCGGGAGGAGGTCCTGGAGAGGTCCCGGTATGCCCTGAACGCCTTCGTTATCGAGGGGATCCCCACCACCATTGGCTTTCTGTCGGAGCTCATCGAGGATCCGGCGTTCCGCAAGGGGGACGTGGATACCCGCTTCGTGGAGGGATACATGGCCCGGAAACAGGCCAGGGAGGCCGGAATTTGATGCGGGTGCGCACGTACTTCTCGGCGGCAGAAGCCCGGGGACAGGAGATGTCCGGGGCCACGGCGGTGGTCATTGACGTCATTCGAGCCACCTCAACCATGGTGGAAGCGCTGGCCAATGGGGCCAGGGCTATCTATCCCACCGTCTCCACGGAGGAGGCCATCCGCCTGGCCAACACCCTCGGGCGGGAAGACACCCTGCTCTGCGGCGAGCGAAAGGGGCTCAAGGTGGAAGGGTTCGACCTGGGAAACTCACCCCGGGAGTATGAGAACGAAACCGTGGACGGGAAGCGACTGGTCATGAGCACCACCAATGGCACCCGTGCCTTCGTGGCCGCCCAGGGAGCGAATCGGGCCCTGGCGGGCTCCTTTCTGAATCTGGGCGCCGTGGTGGACCAGCTCAGGACCGGAGATGTGGGCGAGTTGGTGCTGGTCTGTGCCGGCAAGGAGGACCACTTCGCCCTGGACGATGCGCTCTGTGCCGGGTTGATCCTCGATGAGCTTCTGGGCGGGACCGAGGGGGATCATGGCGCCGATCTGAATGACGCCTCCCGGGTCGCCCTGGCCCTCACGGAGCAGTTTGACCTGAGCGCCGACTTCCTGGAGACGACGGCGGCCGGGGCGGCGTTGGTGAAGGTGGGGCTGGAGGAGGATCTCTCCGTGTGCGCCCATCTTGATCGCCACCTCCTGGTGCCTGAGATGAACGAGCGCATGATCCACATCCCCCGGAGTAGCCGCTGACCCGCGGAGCGAGGGGGACGGAACGCATCGTGGGACATGGGAGGCGCCGGTGAGGTCGGACTACCAGCGGGAACTGGCAGGCTTCGGCCTCCTCGCGTTGGGCTTCTTCGGTCTTCTGGTGCTGATTCCCCCGGCCCTGGTGTCGATCACCCCGTCCGGGTGGTTCCCTTCCGGCAACCTCCTCGGTCCGGTGGGGCGGGGATTCCGGGACCTGGCGGTGGCTCTGGTGGGCGCCGGAGCCCTGGCCGGGCCTGCGCTCCTGGTGGTGGCCGGGTTGTGGGTTGGGCGCTGGTTGGAGCCGGACAGGGCGCTCCGGCTCGGGATCATGGGAGGGGGGCTCCTCCTCCTACTCCCCCCCTTCCTTGCCGTCCTTCCCGTCTCCCCGATCTGGGGCGGTTGGTGGGGCGACACCGTGTCCCGTCCCCTGATCCAGGGGTTCGGGGCCTTCGGGACGGGCCTCCTCCTCCTGGTGGTCCTCCTTCTTCTCCTGGTTTCTACCGTGGGTCTCCGGTCGGTGGCGGCACCGGTGCGGGGGGGAGGACGGTGGGTCTGGGGGGTGGCCGGCACCGGTACTCGTCGCCTGGGGGACTGGCTTGAGGGACGGCGGGCCGCCAGGTCGGAGCCGGTGACCGAGCCGGAGGAGGATCCGGGTCCGAGCCGCCGGGATCAGGCGCCGGAATCTGCCGTGTTCCCACCGACACCGGACGAGGCTGTACCCACCCCTCCCTTCGACCGCACCCTCCCTCCGGCCACGACGCCGGAGCGGCTTCTCCCCGATCCCCGCGACCCCCGGGAACTGGCCGGAGAGGAACTCCCCACACTGGAGTTGCTGACCCGGCCCAAGCATCGGGACCGAGGTGAGATGGAGCGGGAGCTGGATACGCTGGGACGGGTCCTGGTGGAGAAGCTTCGCACCTTCAACGTGGAGAGCGAGCTGGCCGGGCGGACCACGGGGCCGGTGGTGACCCAGTTCGAGGTGGTGCCGGCCCCGGGAGTGAAGGTGAACCGTATCGCCAACCTGGATGCGGATCTGGCCCTGGCCATGCGGGCCCGGACCATCCGGATCGTGGCGCCCATTCCCGGAAAGGGGGCGGTGGGGGTGGAGATTCCCAACCCGTCGCCCCGCATCGTGCAGCTCCGGGAAGTGCTGGAGAGTCCGGTCTTCACCAGGGCCCGGGGCGAGCTTCCCCTGGCGCTGGGGATGGACTTGCAGGGAGCGCCGTATGTGGCCGAACTCTCCAAGATGCCCCACGTCCTCATCGCCGGTGCCACCGGGTCCGGAAAGTCGGTCTGCCTCAACACCGTCATCACCTCGCTGGTGTACCGCCACACCCCCGAGACCCTCCGCCTCCTCATGATCGACCCCAAGATGGTGGAGCTCTCCACGTACGGGGACCTGCCCCACCTTCGCCACCCGGTGGTCACCGATCCCAAGGAGGCGGCGGGAGTCCTCAAGTGGGCGGTGTTGGAGATGGAGCGGCGCTATGAACTCCTGTCGCGAAACGGGGTCCGCTCCATCGGCGAGTTCAACCGCAAGCTCAAGGGCGGCGTCACCCTCCGCCGTGTGGACGCGGACGGGGAGGAGGGAGATCCGGATCGGTGGATCTACCAGGGTGGGGTTCTTCCCAACATCGTCCTGGTGGTGGACGAGTTGGCGGATCTCATGATGACGGTCCAGGCCGAGGTGGAGAAACCCCTCACCCTCCTGGCCCAGAAGGCCCGGGCCATCGGGATCCACCTCATCGTTGCGACCCAGCGCCCCTCGGTGAACGTGATCACCGGCCTCATCAAGGCCAACTTTCCGTGTCGGATTGCCTTCCGGGTCGCCTCGAAGACCGATTCCCGGACCATCCTGGACCAGAATGGCGCCGACGCCCTCCTGGGCAACGGGGACATGCTCTTCCTGCCGCCGGGGCAGAGCTCCCCCGTGCGCGTGCAGGGTGCCTTCATCTCCACCGAGGACACCGAGCGTCTCATGGACTGGTTCCGGGAGCTCCGGGCCCGGAAGTTGGCGGAGGGGGGGGAGACCGAGGTCACGGGCGCCACGGCGGAGGACGATATCCTTGAGGTCGTGCGAGCGCTGGAGGCGGAGGAGGCCGGAGCCGGGGACGACGATCCCTTCGACGGGGAGTGGGACGAGTACTTCCAGGATGCGGCGGAGATCTGCATCTCGAACCAGCAGGGTTCCACATCGCTTCTCCAGCGGAAGCTGCGGGTGGGGTACGGGCGCGCCGCCCGGATCGTGGACCAGCTCCATGAGGCCGG
>PWZC01000413.1 GCA_003567615.1 Gemmatimonadota bacterium
GATGCGCCGCGCCCGCTGATCGATCTCGAACGAACGAGCCACGATGCCGCCCAGAATGAACACCACCGCTCCGTAATAGATCCAGAAGAAGAGGATCGCCACCACCGCCAGGCTGCCGTAGGCGGTGGTGAAGTTGGCGAAGTTGGCCACGTACCACGTAAACCCCCATTTCATAAGCTCATAGCAGACGGCGGTGAAGGTCGCCCCCACCGTCGCCGTGGTCCAGGCCACGCGCCGCGCCGGCACGTATCGATAGAGAAGGAAGAAGAGGATCCAGGCCGATGCGAAGGCGGCAAGCTGACCGGCCACCCATCGGGTGGCGGTCATGACGATGCCGTCGAGCCCCAGGATGACCTCGCCCAGCGACTGGACGGCCTGCAGTACCACCGTGATCCCCACGTTCAGGAGAAGGAGGATCCCGCCCACCACAACCACCAGGAGGTCGAAGAGCTTCCCTTGGACCACGCCCCGATCGGAGTCGAGCTGGAAGGTGTTGCGCAGCACGATACGGAGGGTGGCCACCAGGCGGGTCGCGATCCAGGCCAGGACGATGCCGCCCAACACACTGAACCCGGTCCGCTCCTCCACCACCCCTCCCACCACCTGAGCGACCCCCTGCACCAGGTCGATGTCCCCCTCCACCTCCGGAAGGTACTGGAGGAGTACCTGGAGGAGTTCGGCGGTGGGATCTTCGTAGCGGACACTCAGAACGAAACCCGCGATCCCCACGACCAGAAGGACGAGGGGGATGACGGCGATGACCACATTGAAGCTTATGGCCCCCGCCATGAAGAAGAGGTCACTCTTTTCGATATGCCTCCAGAGACTCCTGAGAAAGGCCCGCTTTCCCGGCGGCTCCCCTTCCCTTGGACCATCATCTTCCTCGGGCCGGTCTTCCCCCTCCCCCCCCTCATCCCCGATATCGGGAATATCCCCGTTGTCGGGAAGCTCCTCCTCTCCCCGACGGTCGACCGGAACGGTAACGGTCAGCCCTCCGCTTCACCCTCGACTGCGGGGGTCTCGGCAGCGTCCTTTGCGGCCTCTACGCCGGCGCGATAGGCGGCCTTGGACCGCTCGAGCTTCTCTTCCAACTCTTCCCGGGCCTCGTGGGCGGCTTCTCGTCCCGAATCCACGGCGTCCCGGACGGCGTCGACCCGCTCGAGCAACTCGGCCCTGGCCAGTTCAAGCCTCTCCTCGATCTGGTCCTGGGCCTCGCGGATCCGCTCCTCGGCGGCGTCGCGGATCTTGATGGCGCGCTCCTTGATGTCCCGCTGCGTCTCCTCGCCGGAACGCGGCGCAAAGAGCAGCGCAACGCCGGCACCCACGAGGGCTCCCAGGAGGAACGGCCCCACCCCGCCCCCGGTCTCGCGCTCGATCACGTAGTAGGGTCCTCCGTCTCGCTCGCCCATATAACCTCCTTGGATGTGCGGGGCTCATTCGGCCCGATCCCACTGACGGCCATGGGAGCACCCGCTTTCTCTCTTCGTTCCGTCCGATCCGTCGGGGTCACCGACGGACGACCGCTTGAACCCTAAGTTAGACACGACAGGGGTCCGGGACCAGCGCCCCCTGTCGGCCCCGGGTGCGGGTCGGGTGCCACCAAGTGGCGGTCAGACCGACCATTGCGGGTCGTCGGGCGGCGGGGCGTCCCGCTCCTCCCCTCCGGGATCCAGGAGACCGAGGGTCAGTCGCTTACCCAATTCCACCCCGGGCTGATCCAGGGGATTCACGCCGTAGAGGGCCCCGGCCAGGATGGCCGCCACCTGCCAGAGCATGAAGAGTTCGCCCATCCCGTGCGCGTCGAGGCGGTCCATTTCCAGGGTGAGGGAGGGCCGCCCACCGCGACGGAGTGCCTCCGCCGTGGCACGGAGTTCCGTGTCCAGGAGTTCCGCCAGGGAGTGGCCGCCCAGCCGGGAAAGCATCGGCCGATGGGGGTGGCTGCGGGGGATGGGGAGGGGCTCGTCCCTCGATCGCACCCGAACGAAGGTGACGACCTTGTCGCGGGGTCCGTCCATGAGGAGCTGCAGGAGGGAGTGCTGGTCCACCGCCCCGAGGGCCGCTACAGGGGTGGGTCCCACACCGCCGTCGTCCCGGGTCCCGGCTTCAGCGCCCGGCGACCCATCCGCCGGTGCCCGCTTGCCCAGCGATTCACCCCAGAGCTGCTGAAACCAGAGGGCCAAACCCTGGAGGCGATCCGAGTAGGGCATGAACACATGGACGCGCTGCCCCCTGTCCACGTCAGCGGCGTGGAGGAGGGTGGCCAGGAGACCGGCCGGATTTTCCCGTAGCGAGGGCACCAGGCACCGTTCGCGCATGCTACGGGCCCCCTCCAGAAGTCGATCCAGGTCCACCCCCACCACCGCCGCCGGGAGGAGTCCCACCGGCGACAGCACCGAGAACCGCCCCCCCACGTTGGGCGGAACGGGGAGCGCCGGCACCTCCCGCTCCCCGGCCAGCTCCCGGAGCGCGCCGGCGTTGGGATCGGTGGTGAAGAGCAGGTGTCCGCGCACCCCTTCCTCCCCCAACTCGGAGCGGAGTCGCTCTTCGATGATGAGGTACTGGGCCAGGGTCTCGGCGGTGCCCCCGGACTTGCTCACCACATTGAAGAGGGTGCGGCGAAGGTCGAGGCGGTCCAGGAGTTCCCGGGTGGTATCGGGGTCCGCATTCTCCAGGAAGTAGAGTCGGGGGAAGTGGTCCCGCTCCTCATCGGAGCGCTCGTTCCAGAAAGGACCGAGAAGCGCCTCGGCGATGGCCCGGGCTCCCATCCCCGAACCGCCGATTCCCACCACCACCACCGCCTCGAACCACTGCCCGAACGAGTCGGCCAGCTCACCGGTCTGACGGGCCAGTGCCTGGTCGTCGGGAAGATCCAGGAAGCCCAACTCTCCGGCCTCCCGAAGCCGATGGAGCTCGGCCATGGCCGCCTCGAAGCGGCGACAGAGGTCGCCTCCGGCCTCGAGGGCGGAGGGATCCGGACCCCGGTCCGGTCCAAGTTGGGGTTCCAGGACATTCCCGTACTGCAAGGTGACCGGCGTCATGGCATCTCCTCCAGTTCGATGGTCAGGCCGTCCCAGGCCGGGCGAACCTCCGGTGGGAGCCGTCGCTCCAGTTCGGCGTGGCCCACCCGATGGGTCAGATGGGTCAGGTAGGTCTGGCGGGCCCCCAGTCGCTGAGCCACCTCCACCGCTTCTTCCACATTGAAGTGGGTAGGGTGGGGATTACCGAACCACAGAGCGTTCAGCACCAACGTGTCCACCCCTTCCAGGGCCGCGAAGGTGGCGTCGGGAAGGCGCTTGGCATCGGTAATATAGCCCAGGGACCCGAGGCGGAAGCCGAAGACGGTCTGACGGCCGTGGGGCACCGGCAGGGGAAGAAACGATTCTCCCGCCAGGATCTGGGGGCGATAGGGCTCGAGGGGGTGAAGGGTGAGCTCAGGCTTGGAGGTGCCCTTCTCGACCCAGACGTCCCGATCGAAGATGTAGCGGAAGCGGTCCCTCACCTCGTCCATGAGGTGCGACGGCATGAAGATGGGGACGTTCCGCCGGGCCTTCACCGAGAAGATCCGCAGGTCGTCGATGCCGTGAACATGATCGGCGTGGGAGTGGGTGTACCAGACCGCGTCCACCCGCTCCACACCGGCCCGCAGGAGCTGTAGACGAAGCTCGGGCGGGGTATCCACCAGGACACACCGTCCGTCCCCCCATTCCAGTAAAGCAGCGTGACGGAAGCGATGGTCCCGGCTGTCATCCGAGGTACAGACCGGGCAGCGGCAGCCCACCACAGGGACGCCGAAGGACGTTCCGGTACCAAGGAAGGTGAGTCTCACCGGGTCGAGGGGGTGGCGACGGTCGAAATCAGAGGGCCTCCACGCGCATGGCGTTGGTGGTTCCGGACTGGTGGAAGGGGAAGCCGGCGGTGATGAGGATGGGGTCGCCCGCCTGGCCGGTCCCGGAGAGTCGGATCGCCTTCTTCCCGATCGCAGTGAGGGTATCGTAATTCACATCATCCGTGTCGGCGAGGACCGGTACCACGCCCCATACCGCCGCCAGGCCGCGATAGGTGGTGGCCTCGGTGGTGACGGCGAAGATGGGCACGGCCGGGCGGTGTGACGAGACCAACCGGGCCGAGAACCCCGACTTGGTGATGGTGAGGATGGCCGGAGCCCCCAGGTCCCTGGCCGCAGCCACCGCGGCCGACGCCACCGCATGCTCCCGGGGCGACGCACCCGCTCGCTTCCCGTAGTGTCGCGTGCTGAGGTACCGGGGGCCGTCGTCCAGGATCCCGCTGTTCTCGATCTCCCCGATGATTCGGGTGAGGGCGTCCACGGCCCGGAGCGGATACTTCCCCACCGCCGTCTCGGCCGAGAGCATGACGGCGTCGGTGCCGTCCAGAACGGCGTTGGCCACGTCGGATGCCTCGGCCCGGGTGGGCCGGGGGTAGTTGATCATGGACTCGAGCATCTGGGTGGCCGTGATCACCGGCCGGGCATGGTAATTAGCGAGTTGGATGATGCGCTTCTGAGCCAGGGGCACCCGCTCGTAAGGGAGTTCAACGCCCAGGTCACCCCGGGCCACCATGACCAGATCCGCCGCGTTGAGGATGTCTTCGAGCTGGGTCAGGGCCCGCGCCATCTCGATCTTGGCGATGATGAGGGC
>PWZC01000271.1 GCA_003567615.1 Gemmatimonadota bacterium
GGGGCGCCCTGGGCCGCCAGCTCCCGAGCCCGAAGATTCGTGGAGGGAATGACGCCGTGGACCTCCACCCTCCGGGCACCGGGGATCTTCACCGCTCCGCTCCCTCCAGAAGGAGCGAAAGATTCGCCGACGGGGCGGAATGGGTGAGGGCTCCCACCGAGATCAGGTCCACGCCGGTGCGGGCCACTGCAGCCACCCGATCCAACGTCATGTCGCCGGAGGCCTCCAGGAGGGGACGAGGGTCGGTCCACCCTTCCACCAACTCCACGATCCGCCGCATCTCCACGTTGGACATGTTGTCCAGGAGAAGTCGAGGCACCCCGAGCCCCTCCAGCGCTTCGACCTGCGAGGGTCGGGTGACCTCGACCTCCACCGGAAGGCCGGCGGCGTTCTCGCGTCGAATGGCCTCCACGGCCCGGCGAACCCCACCGGCTGCGGCGATATGGTTCTCCTTGATCAGGATCATATCGAAGAGGCCGAATCGATGATTCACCCCACCCCCCGCCCGAACCGCCGCCTTCTCCAGGGCCCGAAGCCCGGGGGTCGTCTTCCGGGTGTCGGTGATGGCCGCTCCGGTGTCCGCCACCGCATCCACGAACCGGCGGGTGAGGGTGGCCACCCCGGAGAGGCGTCCCAGGAAGTTCAGGAGCACCCGTTCGGCGGTGAGGATCTGCCGGGCCGGTCCATCCAGAACCACCAGTTCGGTGCCGGCCGGCACCCGGGTGCCGTCAGGTAGCAGAAGGTGCAGCGCACTCCCCGGGGCGGCCTGACGCAGTACCTCGAACACCACCTCGCCCCCAGCCACCACCAGATCTTGCCGGGCGACGATGCGGGCCCTCATCCGTAGACCGGGAGGCACCGTCCAGAGCGTCGTCCGGTCCCCGTCGCCCACATCCTCGGCAAGGGTCCGGGCCACCAGTTGAGCCAGAGACTCCTGGTCCAGGAACGAAACGCCTTCTCCTCCCATCTTGCTCATCCCTTTCCTCCCCCCTTCCCGGCCAGAACCTCTTCGTAGAAGGACTCGTACACCGAGACGATCCGGTCGGCGGAAAACTCGTCGCGCGCGCGGCGCTGGCCCGCTTCACTGAACCGGGTCCAGAGGCTGTCGTCGCCCAGAAGGCGACAGGCCGACCGGGCCATTCCCTCCACATCACCCAACGGGTGGAGGAAGCCCGTCTCCCCATCTTCCACCACCTCGGGCAATCCGGCCACGGCGGTGGCGATCACAGGAGACCCGCAGGCCATGGCCTCCAGGGCCGCCAGACCGAAGGACTCGGACTCCGAGGGCAGGAGGAAGAGGTCGGAGCAGGCCAGGAGTTCCTCCACCGGCGTGTGCTTCCCCAGGAAGATCACATCGTTGGCGACGCCCAGCGAATCGGCCAATGCCTGGGCCCGGGGCCGATCCGGACCGTCACCCACCATGACGAGACGAGCCTCCCCCTCCGCCCGGACCCGGGCGAAGATCCGCACCACATCCTCCACCCGCTTCACCGGACGAAAGTTGGAGATATGCATGAGGATCTTCTCTCCACCGGGGGCCAGCGTCGCCCGGTGACAGGGCTTTCCGTCCCGCCGGTACCGCTCCGGATCGATGAAGTTGGGAATGACCCGGCTCCGTCCACCATTCACCCCGAAGCTGGTCTCCGTCTCCTTGCGCAGGAACTCCGACACGGCGGTGATCCCGTCCGACTTCTGGATCGAGAACCGGGTGATGGAATGGAGCGAAGGATGCTTGCCCGTCAGGGTGATATCGGTCCCGTGGAGGGTGGTGACCACCTTGGGGGTCCGGCCCGGCAGGAGCATCTCCCGGGCCATCCACGCCGATGTGGCATGGGGGATGGCGTAGTGGACATGGATCAGGTCCAGTTCGTGCTGGACGGCCACGTCGTGGATGGCAGCCGCCAGCGCCACCGAATAGGGCGGATGCTCGAAGAGGGGGTAGGGGTCCATCTCCACCTCGTGGAAGTAGACCCGCTCCCGGAACCGGTCGAGACGGAAGGGCTGGGCGTAGGACACGAAGTGGACCTCATGGCCCCGTTCGGCCAACTCCAGCCCCAACTCGGTGGCCACTACACCGGATCCACCGTAGGTGGGATAGCACGTGATCCCGATTCTCACCCGATCTCCTGTCGTGTCGGTTGCAGTTCTTCACCCGGCAAGTCCGCATTCCTCCGCCCACCGGGCCACCGTATCCACCTGCCGGTCCAGCGGGAGTTCGGTATCCAGCCTCAGGACCCCGGTCTCCGGGAGCTGGTGCCGGAACCAGGTGACCTGCCGCCTGGCGTACCTGCGGGTCGCTCGCTGTACCGCATCCACCGCGTCCTCGACGCCCATCTTCCCGGACAGCACCGCTGCCGCTTCCCGGTACCCGGTCCCCGTCATCCCGGGATCGTCGGGGTGGGCGCCACCGTCGAGAAGCCCCTGTACCTCGTCCAACAGGCCTCGATCGAACATCTCACGGGCCCGCCGGTTGATGCGATCATAGAGGTCGTCCCGAGGGCGTTCCAGAAGCACCACGGCTACCGTCACCGCCGGCCAGGCCGGGGGCGCGTGCCGGTGCCACCAGGAAAGAGGTCTTCCCGTGAGGATCGCCACCTCGAGCGTCCGGATCAACCGCTGGCGCCCCCCCTCCATGGCCAGATCGGCCCGCTCAGGATCGAGGCACACCGTCCACCGGACCAGCTCGTCCAGGGTGAGGCGATCCAGCCACCGCTCCAGCTCCCGGCGCCTCCCGTCATCGCGCGGCGGCTCCCGGAAGACGGGCTCCTGCAGGCTCCGCAGGTAGAATCCCGTGCCCCCAACCAGAAGGGGAACGTGCCCCCGGGACCGGATCTCCCGGATCCAGCGGCGAGCCAGGCGGGCCCAGCGGGCGGCGGAGAAGCGCTCGCCCGATTCCACCAGGTCCAACCCCCAGTGGGGCACCAGCCGGCGAGCCTCCGGATCCACCTTGTCGGTTCCAATGTCCATCCCTCGATAGACCTGCCGGGAGTCCATGGAGATGATCTCGCCGCCCAGGCGCCGGGCCAGGGGGATGGAGAGGGCCGTCTTCCCCGAGCCGGTGGGCCCCACCAACGCCAGGGCCTCCGGCGACTCGCTCATCGTCCGAACTTCCGTTCCAGCTCGCCCCTGGTGAGGCGGACGGTGGTGGGCCGCCCGTGGACGTCATGGAAGGGCAACTCCGTGGCGAAGAGCTGGTCGAAGAGCTCCTGCATCTCCCGGAGGTCCAGCGGCTGGCCCGCCTTGATGGCTGCCTTGCAGGCGTAGCTCATGGCCACCCGCTCGTGCTGGTTGCGAGCCGACCGGACCAACTCGGAACCATGGGTCAACTCATCCACCATCTCGCGGAAGCACCCCTCCGCGTCGAAGTGGGGGTGGGGGTTGGGTACGGCGTGAACGATGACGGTGTCACCGCCGAAGCCCTCCACCTCGAATCCCGCTCGGTTCAGGAGCCCCGCCAGGTCCAGGACCAGATCGTATTCGGCGCGGGTCAATCGGACGGTGAAGGGGAAGAGGAGACGCTGGCTCTCACCACCTTCGCCCTGGAACCGGGCCATGATTTGCTCGAAGAGCACCCGTTCGTGGGCCGCATGCTGATCGATGAGGAGGATCCCGTCCCGGACCTCCGCCATGATCCACGCCTTGTGGATCTGCCAGAGGCGGGGCCTTGCCAACGACGGGAGCGTGTCCATGTCATCCACGTCAGCGCCCTGGCCCGCGGCTGCCGCCTCCCCTTCACCGGCACCCCCCCCCTCACGCACCACCGGATCGGCCGAGAGGAACAGGCCCATCTGGGAGTCGGACTGGTCAGACGGGGACGGCGGGGGCGAAACCGGTGACCGGGACCCACCGGCATCGGGACGCTCCCGGACCAGCCCGGTCCCTCCCTCCCCCGGCTCGGAGGTAAAGCGTGCGGCGCTCTCCTCTCCCTCCAGGGCACGCCTCACCGTCTCCTCCACCAGCGCCTCCATCCCGTTCCGATCCCGGAAACGCACCTCCGCCTTGGTGGGATGGACATTCACATCCACCTCCCCCGGCGGCACATCCACGAAGAGGACCACCCAGGGGCGGTGCCCCGGTGGGATCGTGGTGCGATAACCCCGATCCACGGCCCGGAGCAGAGCCGCCTCCCGGAATGGCCGCCCTCCCACGAAGAGCGCCGCCCGCCGAAAGCCAGGCCCGGCGGCGTCGGGACGTTGGATGAGGCCGTGCACCCGTCGTCCCGCCGCTTCCCCCTCAACCTCCATGAGGGTCTCCTTCAGCTCAGCTCCCCAGAGCTCCCCCACCCGTTGAGCCAGCGACGTCCCGCTGCGGAGGTCCAGGAGCGAATTGGAACCGGATTCCAGGGAGAAGCGGACGGCCGGGTGCGCCAGACAGAGTGGGATCAGGAGTTCCGAGACGGCCCGGGTCTCCACTGCCGGCGTTCGCAGAAAACGCGCCCGGGCCGGAGCATTGAAGAAGAGAGACTCCACCGTGACGGTGGTGCCCGGGGTCCGGGGCAGATCCTCCACCCCGGTAATGGTTCCACCCCGGACCCTCCCCCGGGTACCGATCCCTTCCGAGGCGTGCCGGGTCTCCAGGGAAACCCGCGACACCGACGAGATGGAGGGAAGCGCCTCCCCCCGGAACCCGAAGGTGGGAACGGAGCGGAGGTCCTCGGCGGAGACGATCTTGGAGGTTGCGTGGCGGTCCAACGCCAGGAGAGCATCCTCCCGGACCATCCCCTCCCCGTCGTCGGAGACCCTGATCAGACGCTTGCCCCCGGCCTGAAGCGAGATCTCAACCCGTGTGGCACCGGCGTCCAGAGCGTTCTCCACCAACTCCTTGACCACCGATGCAGGACGCTCCACCACCTCGCCGGCGGCAATCTGGTTCGCCACGGCGTCCGGCAGGATCTGGATCGTGCGTCGCATGGAGATCGCTCAGAACCCCAGTTCCGGGAAGAAGGCGCGGGCGTTTGCTGTGGTGGTCGAAGCCACTGATTCGGGCTCCTGGCCCCGGATTTCGGCCACCTTGTCCCGGATCCACGGGACGAAGGCCGGTTCGTTCCGTTTGCCCCGATGAGGGGTGGGAGCCATGTAGGGACCGTCCGTCTCCAGCATATACCGGTCGTCGGGGACGCGCTGGACCGCCTCGATTCCGTCGAAGGAGCGGAAGGTGACAAGGCCGGTGAAGGACACCATCCAACCAGCATCCATGGCGGTCTCCAGCAGCTTCAGGTCTCCGGGAAAGCAGTGGAGAACGCCCGGGACGCCGGCCTCCCCGGCCTCCTGCACCATGGGCGTCATCTCGGACTCGGCTTCCCGGCAGTGGACCACAAGGGGAAGGCCGGTCTCGGAGGCCACCTCGATCTGAAGCTGGAACGCCGCTCGCTGTGCCGCCGGCGGCGCGAAGTCGTAGTGGAAATCCAGTCCGCACTCACCCACCGCCACGGCGCGGGGAGTCCGGGCAAGCTCGTCCAGGAGACGCCGGCGCGACTCGGTGGGGATGTCCGCGGCGTGATGGGGATGGATCCCGGCGGTGCGGGCGACATGGCACCGGGGCGTGGGAGCGTCCCCGTCCGGCTCCGGCAACTCGGCCAGGAGACGGCGAACGGCCACGGCGTCGTCCAGCGTTGAAGCGATTGAAACGACGCCTCCGACCCCTGCCGACGCGGCCCTGGAGAGGACGTCGAGGAGGTCGGAGGCGAAGCGCTCGTGGCTCAGATGGCAATGGGTGTCGATGAGCATGGGCGGCGAGGGGGCTGTTCGCTCGTCCTGGGGGGGCCGCCCCCGGGCGAAGCCCTCCCCCGGTCACATCGAACCCAGGATCCGGACCCGGCCTAGACCGGGATGGCTTCCTTCTTCTTCTTCCGGGAACTCTGGCGCTTCTTGCGATCCGCCTCTTCCTTCGTGCCGAACCGCTTCTGGATTTCCAGGAGTGCCGGTGAGGCCACGAAGATGGAGGAGTAGGTCCCGATCACCACACCCAGGATCAGCACGATGGTGAAGTCGCGGATCACCGCCCCGCCCAGGATCAGAAGGGCCAACAGCACGGCCAGGGTCGTTCCCGAGGTGAGCACGGTCCGGGGCAGCACCTCATTGATGGAGCGGTTGATGAGACTCACCGGATTCTCGCGGCGCCCACCCTTCTTGTTCAGGTTCTCCCGGATGCGGTCGAAGACGACGATGGTGTCGTTCAGCGAGTACCCGATGATGGTGAGCACCGCCGCCACCGTGGGCAGCGAGATCTCCACCCGGAAGAGGGCCAGGAATCCCAGGGTCAGAAGGATATCGTGGACCGTAGCGATGATGGAGGCGAGACCGAACCGGAATTCGAACCTGAATGCCAGGTAGATCAGGGTCGCGAAGAAGGAGATGAGGATGGCCAGGAGGGCCTGCTGCTGCAGCTCCGCTCCGATGGTGGGCCCCACGAACTCCGTCTGGAGCACCTCGAACTCGCCGATGGCCGGGCTCGCCGCGATCTGGTCGCGGATCCGAGTGGCCACCACCTCCGCCGCCACCCCCTCCTCGGCCGGGGCACGGATGGTGAACTCGTTCTCTGCGCCGAATCGGGATACCGGCGGTGCATCAGCCCCGCCCAGAGCCTCTCGGAGCTCGGCCTCCGTCACCCCCTCCGGAAGCTCCACGAGGATCCGCGTACCTCCGGTGAAGTCGACACCGTAGCTCTGCCAGTTCCCGATGAGGATGACGTTGGCAAGCATGGCCAGAACGCCGATGGAAAGGACCACCGCCGAGAAGACGTAGGCCTTTTTGCGCCACTCGAGAAAGGGGAACCGGGCGTTTCGGAAGATCCAGAATTTCATGACCGACGACCTCAGATGCTCAGCGTGTCCTGGGCCTTCTTACCGCGCAGATACACGAGGTAGAGGGACCGGGTGACGTAGAGAGCCGTGAAGAAGGAAGCGATGATCCCGATGGAGAGGGTCACCGCAAAACCCCGGACCGGCCCGGGGCCGAACTGGAACAGGATGAGCGCGGTGATGAGGGTCGTGATGTTGGCGTCGACGATGGCCGAAAGGGCATGTCCGAACCCCTCGTCCACCGCGGTCCGGACCGCTCGACCTTCTGCCAGTTCCTCTCGTATGCGCTCGAAGATGAGCACATTGGCATCCACGGCCATACCGATGGAGAGGATGAGACCGGCGATTCCCGGCAGGGTGAGGGTCGCGTTCAGTGCTGCGAGACCACCCAGCACCAGCATGACGTAGACGGAGAGGGCGAGCACCGCCAGGACACCGGTGAACCGGTAGTAGGCGATCATGATGAGGACGATGAGCACCAGACCGATGAGGCCGGCGCGCATCCCCTGGTCGATGGAGTCCTGTCCCAGCGACGGTCCCACCGTCCGCTCCTCCATGATGCGGAGGGGCGCCGGGAGGGCACCGGCCCGAAGCACCAGCGCCAGGTCCCGCGCCTCTTCCATGTCCTGCTGGCCCAATTCGATCTGACCCCGGGCTCCGATCCGGGAGCGAACCACTGGCGCGCTCACCACCTCGTTGTCCAGGAGGATGGCGATGCGGTCCCCGATGTGACGCCCGGTCACATCACCGAAGAGCCGGCCGCCGGCCCGGGAGAGCTGGAACTGAACGATGGCCTGGTTGAACTGCTGGTCCCGGGTGGCGCTGGCATCTTCCAGCATCTCTCCGGTGATGAACGGATTCCGGTCGAGCACATACAGGGCCCGATAGAGACGTCCCCCGATGGCCACAGGCTCCCAGTGGAACTGGAGTGAGATCTCCCGGGGCAGAACGGCCTGTACCTCCGGGATCTCCAGGAAGGAGCGGGCCAGGGCGAAGTCTTCGTTCAGGAGGAGGAACTCTCCGTCCCCCTCGCTGGTGAGGAGGAGCGAGGTGAAGGGTCGGAGAGCCAACTCCTCCGCCGCCAGATCCGCCTCGGCCTCCAGCTCCTGGAGCACCGCTTCCGCCTCTTCATCGTCCACCACCGTGTCAGGGTCCACCGGAGGTTCCGCCGGCTCCTGATCCGGATCGGTCCGGAAGAGGAGGTCAGCCACCTCATCGGATTCCGCCGGAGACACCTCGATGGCCCGACCGATGGCCCGGAGCGAGTCGGCGCCAAGCGTGGCCACGATGGCCCGATCGATTCGGCTGAGGGCCGCCTGGACCTGGGAGATGGGTCGCACCAGCTTCCACTCCAGCATGGCGGTCTGGCCCACCAGCTCCCGGGCGCGCTCCTCGTCGTCCACACCCGCCAGTTCCACGATGAGCCGGTCCTGGCCCACCTTCTGGACGATGGGCTCCTCCACGCCCAACTCATCGATCCGGTTCCGGATGATCCGCTCGGAGCGGTCGATGGCGTCGGAGCGGGCCTCCAGGGACATGGTCCCTTCGGGGTCGTCCACCTCGAGGACGAGATGCATCCCGCCCTGGAGGTCGAGTCCCAGCTTCACGATGGAGCCCGATTGCTGATAGTTCGAGTACAGATACCATCCCGAGAAGCCGATGACGGCCAGGATCAGGACGATCCGTACGCGGATCGAGGAAAACATGATGGCGTCGGGGGTTGGAAGGTCGGCGGTCCGGGGCTGTCCCCCCGGGGCCCGGCGGGTTCCGGCAGAACCCCGCGTCCGGGGTCTGTTCTCAAGCCACTTATACTCGCAGACGGCCCCCGGGGTGTCAATCGAATGGAAAAAGAGACCGGGAGGGAGGGGGGGATGTCGCCCGTGTCTCCCGGGTGTACCCCCCAGGCGCCCCGACCCTCACCCGGTCTTCCCCACCCCGGCCGACCTCACCGGGTCATGCCCACCCTGGCCGTCTCCCGACCGAGGGGGGTCAGCCGCAATCGTTCCCTCCCCTCCCGACGCACCCACCCCGCGAACTCGGCGCGGTTGATGACCCGCCGCGCGAAGTCGGGTGACCACCGGAGATGCTTCTGGAGGTGGTCGATGCGCGTCTCAACCCATTCATCGCTCGTTCCCTCATGGTGGAGGAGGTGGACGGCCAGCAGCATGGCGGCGAATTCCACCCGCTGACGGGCCCGTCGCCGAAGTCCCGCCACCACGCCACGGTCCGGGGCCAGGATGAAGGCCAGGAGGAATCCGACGCCGGCCATGGCCGCCATGGACCCGGCGATGGAGACATCCAGGATCCATGCCGCCCAGAATCCGGTGAGGGCGGCAGCCACCGCCAGGACCATGCTCAGGCCCACCATGAGGGTGAGGCGGTCGGTGAGGAGCCAGGCCGAGGCGGGAGGGGCGATCATGAGGGCCACCACCAGAATGGAGCCCACCGCATCGAAGGCCCCCACCGCCGTCACCGAGACCAGAGCCATGAAGGCATAGTGCAGCACCACCGGCGAGAACCCCAGGGCAGCGGCCAGGGCCGGGTCGAAGGTGGACAGCTTCAGTTCCTTCCAGAGCAGGAAGATGGCACCGGCGTTCAGGACCAGGATCCCACCCATCATCCAGAGGCTGCGAGGCCCCAGATCAATCCCCCCCACCTCCCACCGACGGAAGGGCGAGAGCGCGATCTCTCCCAGGAGCACCGAATGGACATCCAGGTGGATCTGGCCCGCATACCGGGCAATGAGGAGGACGGCGATGGAGAAGAGGGCGGGAAAGACCAAAGCGATGGCCGCGTCCTCCTTCACCCGGCCGCTTCGGTGCAGCGCTTCCACCATGGCCACCGTGAGGATCCCGGTGGCGGTGGCGGCCACCACCAGGGCCGGATGGGTCAGATCCCGGACCCAGAAGAAGGCCAGGACGATCCCCAGGAGGACCGAGTGGGAGATGGCATCGCTGATGAGGGCCACCCGGCGCAGGACGAGAAAGACGCCGGGAAGGGCGCACGCCGCCGCCACCACCACCGCGACCAGTTGGATCTCCACGTGGAGGGGCATCAATCCTCCCTCCCGCCACCATGGGCTCCGGGCGACGCCATGGGGATCGAGCCGCCGGAAGGAGCCTGCGCGGCGGTCTGCCCAGCCCCCGGCGGCACCAGGTCGCCTCTCCGGATCCGGCTGTGCACGCGACGCCGTCGGATCCGGTCCCACAGAATCCCGCGGCGCGGCGCCGCCAGGATCGAGACGGCCACCACCGTGGAGGCCAGGAGCACGATGGCCGGTCCGGTGGGAATTCCGTCACCCAGGGTACTCACCCACGCGCCGCCCACTCCTGCGCCTGCGCCGAGTGCACCGGCCAGCACCACCATCCGCCCCAGCGAGTCCGTCCACTGGCGCGCCGCGGCCGCCGGAGCCACCACCAGGGCACTCATGAGCACCACTCCCACCGTCTGAAGCCCCAGGACGATGGCCACCACCAGGAGCGAGGTGAGGAGGACATCGACCCGGCCCATCTCAATTCCCTGGACCCGCCCGAATTCGCGGTCGAAGGAGAGGAGCTTCACTTCCTTCCACGAGAGAGCCAGGAGCAGCAGGGCCACGGTCCCCACCGACAGGACCAGGATGACATCCTGAACCAGGAGGGTGGCGGCCTGGCCGAAGAGGAAGGTATCGAGCCCCGCCTGGGCTGCGGTGGGTCCCCGTTGGAGAAAGGTCAGAAGAACGAGTCCCACTCCGAAGAACACCGACAGGAGGATGCCCAGCGCCGAATCTTCCGGAATCCGGGAGTGCCGAATCACCGCCATGACAAGGAGGGTCCCCAGCCACCCGGCCACCGCCGCGCCCAAGACCAGGACCGGCGTGGCCCGGGATCCGGTGAGGAGGAAGGCCAGGGCGATACCGGGGAGGGCGGCGTGGGATACGGCGTCGCCCAGAAGGCTCTGCCGCCGGAGAAGGGCGAAGCAGCCCAGCGACCCCGCCAGCGCGCCGACGGCTCCGGCCCCCAGCCCCACCACCCGGAGCGTATGGTCGGTGAAGAGGGCCGGGATGAAGCCCCCGTCCATCAGCCCTCCACCCTGGAACGGGAATCGGGCGGCGAGGACGGCGGTGGCGGCGGGGATGAGGTCGGCGAAAGGTAGGGAATCCGGCCTCCGTAGGCTGTGCGCAGGTTGTCGTCGGTGAAGACCGAGGTCACCGGACCTGCAGCGATGAGCCGCACGTTCAGAAGGACAACCCTGTCGAAGTAGTCGGGCACGGTCTGCAGGGAGTGGTGCACAGCCACCACCGTATCGCCTCGATCCCGCAACTCGTGGAGCACCTCCACGATGGACTGTTCGGTCCGGGCATCCACGCCCTGGAAGGGCTCGTCAAGGAAGTGGACCCGAGCCTCCTGCACCAGAGCGCGGGCCAGGAAGACCCGCTGCTGCTGTCCTCCGGAGAGCTCCGAGATCTGACGCCGGGCGAAGGCCGTCATCTCAACCCGTTCCAGGGCTCGGCCGACGGCCTCGCGCTCCCGCTGTCCCGGCCGGCGGAACCACCCCAGATGCCCGTAGGTCCCCATGAGCACCACATCCTCCACCGAGGTGGGGAAGTCCCAGTCCACACTCCCCCGCTGGGGAACGTACGCCACCTGGCGCCGGACCTCCTCCAGCACCGAGCCAAGGATCCGAACCCGTCCGGCGGCCCGGGGAACGAGACCGAGGATGGCACGGATGAGGGTGGTCTTCCCCGCTCCATTGGGTCCCACGATGGCGGTCAACGACCCCTGGGGAATGCGGAGGTCCACATCCCAGAGAACCGGCTGCTCCCTGTAGGCCACCGTCAGGTCGTCCACTTCCAGCGCCGGAACCGCCGGATCCGGAGCATCTCCATCCACGTTCCAGGTGCGCCCCGAAGACGGACCCGTCTGGGCGACTCCGGAGGATCGCATCTCGTCACTCACGTCCAGGGCCTCCCGGGGGTACCGTTGACGGTCGGGGGTTCCTTCAGAGCCTCCACGATGGTCCGGACATTCTCGCGCATGAACCCAAGGTAGTCACCGGCGGCCGATTTCCTGTCCCCCAGGGCGTCGGAGTAGAGCACGCCCCCGATCTCCACGCCCACGCCCCGTGCGCGAACCGCAGCCCGAACCGCCTCCACGTTGCGCCGGGGTCGGGAAGACTCGATGAAGATGGAGGGGAGCCCGTGATCCTCAACCAGGCGGGCAACCCGCTGGACGTCACCGGCTCCGGCCTCCGTGAGGGTGGTGATCCCCTGAAGCCCCTCCACCCGAAATCCGTACGCCCGACCGAAGTATCCGAAGGCATCATGGGCGGTGACGAGGATCCGACGCTCCTCGGGGATGCGGGCCACCTCGGTTCGGATCCAGAGATCCAGCTCCTTCATTTCCTCCATGAGGTGCGTTGCGTTGGCCCGGAAGTACTCCCGGCCCTCTGGGTCGGCTCCTTCCAAGGCCTGGGCAACGATCTCCACGACCCGCAACCAGAGCGCCACGTCATGCCAGACATGGGGATCGAAGGCCCCGGCCACATCCCGGTCCTCCAGAAGGAGTTCCCGGGGTAGGGCCTCCGCCACCGGCACCGTCTCGGTCCGTACCCGCATCTCTTCCAGTACCCGTCCCAGCGACGCCTCCAGATTCAGGCCGTTGTAGAAGATGATATCGGCCGAGTCCAATCGCCGCACATCCCCGGCGCTGGCACGGTAGAGATGGGGATCGATCCCCGGTCCCATGAGGCCATGGAGCTGGATCCGGTCTCCTCCCACGCGCTCAACCACATCCGTGATCATCCCCGTGGTGGTGACGACGCGCAGCGGTTCGCCCGGCGACCGCCCCTCGGGGATTTCGCAGCCGGCCAGGAGTGCAACGGCCGCAAGGATCGGGAGTACCATCTTCCTGAGTTGCGGGCGCGGAGGCCCCCGTCGCAGGAGCGGCGGTCCCTGGCGCAGGTGAAAAATTGCTGGGCGCATGGCCGGATCGGGAGGAAGTCAGTTTTTTAGGCTACCCTAAACTTGAATTTAGCCTTGCCTAAACTATCTTCCACTAGCTTTGACCACAAGGTCGGGCGCCCCTCGACTCCGCCTCGCCTCCACCCCCGCAGACCCACGGTCTTCCCCTCCCCTACGGCAGGTGATCTCCATGGCTCGACGCATTCTCCAGGTCGTCACCGGTGTGCTTCTGGGACTCGCCGTGGTGGCGGTGGTTGTCCTCGGGTTCCCCGGCACCTCTCCTCCGCCTCCCCAGGGGATGGTGGTCAACATGGACGGAAGCTTCCAACCCTACCCGGCTCCGCCCCTGGCTCTGGAAACCGCCCATGGGCTGCCCTTCACCAATCGGGACCTGGAGGGCGAGATCACGGTGGTCTTCTTCGGATTCGCCAACTGCCCGGACGTCTGCCCCATCACCCTGTGGAACCTTACGCAGGCCGCCGAGGCGCTGGAGGAGGAAGGGCTGGGCTTTCGGACCCTCTTCGTGACGGTGGACCCGGCTCGGGATACGCCGGAGGTACTCCAGGCCTACATGAACCGCTACCACCCTTCCATGCTCGCCCTTCGGGCCGAGGAAGAGGTGGTGCACCGGACGGCCCGGGACTGGGGCGTCCACGTGGCCTTCGTGGATCCAGCCCTGGATCCCCACGCCCACCATGCGCCTGGCCATCCGTCCCCCGGAACCGAGGACCCTGGAGGGGAGGATCCTGGCCATGACGGGCACGACGGACATCACCCCGCCCCGGCGCCCGACCTGGACGATCTCCCCTTCCCGGAGGTCGCCGCGCCGTACGCCGTGGACCACTCGGCCCGCTCATTGGTTGTGGACCGGCGGGGTCGGGTCGTGGAGACTCTGGCCCCCTACCTTCCTCCGGAGGAGATCGTAGAGGTGTTGAGACCTCTCATCGAGCGTCCGTGACTGAGGGAAATTCCATGATGCACCTTGCCCGAACCCATCTCCTCGTTCGTGTCCTCCTGGTCATTCTCGTAGGGGGTTCGATCCAGGCTTGTCGGGGCGAGACCCCGTCCGACGACCTGCCGGTGCGGGTTGCGGTAGCCGTGGCACCCACGCCTCCCATCGTCGGTCCCAACCGCCTCGTCCTGGACCTCACCGACCATGACGGGGCCCCCCTCGATGCCGCGGCCGTCCACATCGAAGGCACCATGACGCACGCCGGGATGGTTCCCGTCTTCGATACCGCCAGCCACCAGGGAGGCGGGCGCTGGATCGTTCCGGAGTTCGACTTCACCATGGGTGGCGAGTGGATCCTCATCATCCGGGTGGAACTCCCGGACGGTCAGGAAGCGACCCGTCGCCACGAACTGAACGTGGTAGGGCGCGGGGGAACCGGCGGAGCCCCTTGACCATGGAGGCCTCACCGAGGGTAGCGGAGTCCCGTCGGCGCCGGACAGCAGGTGGGATCGACCTGCTCCGAGTGCCGGCACTCGGTCGCGTCCTCCGATGGCGACACACCCGGACGGTTCTCCAGACCCTCTTCCTGGCGCTGGCCGTCCTCATCATCCTGGACGGCATCTTCGGTCCCCAACTGGCACCCCGGAACCTTGCTGGAACGGTACCGTGGGTGCACTGGCGGGGCTTCGTCGTCCTGGCCCTGCTGGTGGCCGGGAACCTCTTCTGCATGGCCTGCCCCTTCATGCTCCCCCGGCGGTTGGCCAAGCGCTTCGGGCCCGCCCGGTACCCCTGGCCTCGGGCGCTCCGCTCCAAATGGCTGGCCGTGGCGCTCCTCCTGGTCTTCTTCTGGGCGTATGAGGCCTTCAGCCTGTGGGCCAGTCCGTGGCTGACGGCGTGGGTGGCCGTGACCTACTTCGTCCTGGCCTTCGTGGTGGACGCCTTCTTCAAGGGCGCCTCCTTCTGCAAGCACGTCTGCCCCATCGGTCAGTTCCACTTCGTGAACTCCATGGTCTCACCCACCGAGGTGCGGGTGCGGGACCCGGAGGTGTGTGGGAGCTGCGAGACCAAGGACTGCATCCGGGGTCGGTACGATCCGACCGTGGTGGCTGCCGGCAGTCCACAGTCCGCCGGGCTCACTCCCAACCCCATCCGGCTGGACGCCGCATCGGGAACGGCCCAACTCCACCTCCCGCAGATGAATGGACCGGGCACCACGGCTGCATCGGAGTTCGCCGCCGGCGCTTTTCGCCCCGCCGAAGCCGCCTCGGGACGGGCGCTGGGCCGCCACGGCCTCATCCAGGGCGGTTGCGAACTGGCGCTCTATCAACCTCGGAAGGAAGGGAACGGAGACTGCACCTTCTGCCTCGAATGCATCCACGCCTGTCCCCACGACAATGTGGGCATCGTGATCCGCCCTCCCCTTCAGGAGCTGACCCGCGATCCGGTCCGCTCAGGGGTGGGGCGCCTGTCCCGACGCCCGGACTGGGCGGCGCTGGCCCTTCTGCTCTGCTTCGGAGCCTTCGTCAACGCCTTCGGGATGGTGGAGCCCATGTTTGCCCTCCAGGCCCGGGCGGCAGAGGTGCTGGGAATCACCTCCCGGGCTCTCCTTCTGGCGTTGTTCCTGGGCGTTCTCTACGTGGCCGTCCCGGGTCTGGTCACGGTGAGCGTCGCCTGGGCATCCCGCCGCTGGGGCGGGGGGAAGGATCCTCTGCGGCAACGGATCTCGACCTATGCGTGGTGCCTGGTCCCGCTGGGCCTGGGGATGTGGACGGCCCACTACCTCCACCACCTCCTCATCGGGGGGTGGACGCTGGTCCCCGTGGTCCAGGAATACCTTCGTGACCTGGGGCTGCCCGCGGGAGAGCCGCGCTGGGGCGCCGGAGCCATGGTACCTGAAAGCTGGCTCCTCCCCATGGAGGTGGTCTTCCTGCAAGGGGGGCTCCTGCTCACATTGGTGGCTGGATTCCGGATCGCCAGACGGGAAGAGGGAGACCTGCGCCGCGCCCGGCGGGCCTTCCTTCCATGGGCGGCGCTGGCCACCCTCCTCTGCCTGGCAGGGATCTGGCTCCTGCTCCAGCCCATGGAGATGCGGGGCACCTTTCAGGCCGTCTGACATCCCGTGTCCACCCCATTGGCCCCCAACCCTCCCGGCTGATCGTGCACCAGACCCTCCGTCCCACAGCGTCCCTCATCCGCGCAGCAGCGGCAATGGGGACCGCAGTCATCCTGCTCCTGATCCCCGGTGTGATCCTGGCGAATGGAGGAACCCTGCGGGTGGCCAACGCCGTCATGGGAGACTATCGGGTGTCGGTCTTCACCGATCCGACCCCGGTCCGACCAGACTCCCTGGACGTCAGCGTGCTTATCCTGCAGCAGGGGGTGGAGGGTGTTCCGGACGGGATCCACGTCCTGGTCCGAACCGAGTTGCTGGAGCTCCGCTCGCCGGACGAGGTTCCCGGCGGCGTCCGGGTGGGGATGGGTGACACCCTTCGGGCCACGCGGGAACAGGCTGACGATCCCCGCTACTACGCCACCAAGTTCGGACTGGGCGCCGAGGGTCTGTGGGAGATCTCGATCCAGGTCCGAGGCCAAGCCGGCGAGGGTGAGGCTTCCTTCCAGGTCACGGCTCGTGACCGTGGACTCCTGGGCCACCCGCTCACCATCATCTTCCTGGCTCTGCTCCCCCTGGTCGGGGCCGGATGGTGGCTCACCCGGGATGATGGTGACGGCGAGATCAAGGCTTCCCGTTGAGACGCTTCTCCAGAACGTCGCGCACCCGTCGGGCGTCCTCGGGACCGAACCCGGGAAGGTCCACAACCCGATCGACCAGCGCGGCGGGAGACCCGGAAAAGAGCTTCCGGACCAGATGGTCGAGATGGCTGCGCTGGGCCGTGGAGCGGTCCACGGCGGGAAAGTACCGATACGCGCGACCCTCGGAGGTGTGTTCGACGAAGCCCTTGTCCTCCAGGGTCCGGAGTACGGTGAGCACGGTGGTGTACGCCAGTTCGTCGTCCAGTTGCTCCTGGACCTCTCCCACCGTGCCGGAGCTCCGTTCCCAGAGGACGTGCATGACGTCGAGTTCCCTGTCGGTGAAGATTGCGTCGCGCTTCATCTGCCTTCCCTCGTCTCGGATCCCGTAGGTGCCCTACCCGCCACCCGCCTTGTCGTCCAGCCCCCGACGCCCCGTCCCTTCGGTGAAGCCACGCCACCCCTCCACGGCAGAGCGCGCACTCGCCATCAAAGATGAGCGTAAAACGATTGGGCTCCTAAGCATGGAAGGCCCCGGGGGGGGGTCGGCGGGAGGCAGACTGCGGGTAACGTGTTGCGGCCACGAAAGCTTACCCCTGCCGGTCCCGCTGGGTCCGCAGGGCGTGTCCGGAGTCAGCCGAGCCGCACGTCGACCCGCCCTGCCGCCTCCAACGCCCGGGCCCTGGCTTCTTCCACGCTGCTGCCATTTGCCAGGGCTACCCCCATGCGGCGCATCGGGTATCCGGTGGGTTTGCCGAAAAGGCGAACCTGCGCCGTCTCCACCTGGAAGGCCCGCTCAACCCCCTCGTATCTTGAAACGTCTCCGTCGCTACGGGCCAGGATCACCGCCGAGGCGGCCGGCGTCCGGTAGCGGAGGGGGGGGATGGGGAGCCCCAGGAGGGCCCGCAGGTGGAGCTCGAACTGGCTGAGGTCCTGGGAACACAGGGTGACGAGGCCGGTGTCGTGGGGACGAGCGGAAAGCTCGGAGAAGATGACCTCCGTTCCGGTGAGGTAGAATTCGAATCCGAAGACCCCGGGACCGGGGAGGCGACCCAGGATCCGGCGGGACATGGCCGTAGCCGCTTCCAGCTCTGCGGCATCCATGGCGGCCGGCATCCAGGATTCCCGGTAGGCCCCGAACTCCTGACGGTGCCCAATGGGCTGGAGGAAGGTGATCTTTCCGTCCCGCTCCCGGACGGCGAGGAGGGTGACCTCTCCCCGGAAATCGATGAACTCCTCCACGAGCACCCGCGGCGTCACGCCGGGTCGTGTCTCCTCCGCCGCAAAGACCCAGGCCTGCTCGAGACGGGCCGGCCCGGTCACCATGGACTGCCCACGGCCGGAAGAGGTCCACAGCGACTTCACCATGCAGGGGTACCCCACGGTCTCGTCACAGAGTACCCGCAGCTCCTCCGCCGACTCGGCCACGGCGAAGGCCGGCGTTCGAATCCCCATCTCCTCGGCCACCACCCGCCGGATCGCCTCGCGATTGAGGGTCAGCGTGGTCGCTTCCGCCGAGGGGGCCACGGGGATCCCCTCCGACTCCAGCTCCTCCAGGGTCTCGGTCCGGATCGCCTCCATCTCCGGGATGATGTAGCTCGGCCGGAACCGCTCCACCACCCGCCGAAGAGCGGCTCCATCCAGGAGGGAGAGGACCTCCGACTCGTGGGCCACCTGCATGGCGGGGGCGCGTTCGTACCGGTCCACCGCTACGACCCGGATTCCCAGGTTGTGGGAGGCGATGGCCAGTTCCCGGCCCAGTTCGCCGGCACCCAGAAGGAGGATGGTGGTCGGGAGGCTCGGTTCGGGTAGATGGGTATCCATGGCGGCAGCCGTTGAAGCGAGTGTTTGGACCTGGCCCCACGTTAGGTTGACCGGGCCCGGTCCGCTACCATCACCCACCACCTTGCTCCCCCCTCCGGCCGCCCTACCTTCCGGGGGAATGGGCCCTGGCCCCTCGGCTCCCGCTCGCCCGCTCCACTTCTGCCATGTCCATGGACCTCCGACCCGACCTTCCCGCACTCCGCCGCGAACTGGATCCCCTTCCGGTTGAAGTGCACGTCCCCCTGGCTCCCCTCACCACCTTCCGGATCGGGGGCACGGCAGACGCTCTCGTGCGTCCCCGAACTCCGGACGAGCTGGTCCACGCGCTGTCGGTGGCCCGGCGTCTCGGCCTTCCCCATATCCTCCTGGGCCGGGGGGCCAACATCCTGGTGGGAGACGGGGGATTCCGCGGCCTCGTGATCCGGTGCGAGGTGAAGGGGACGGAGTTCCTGGAAGACGGGGAGCGGGTCCGAACCGGGGCCGGCGTGGAGGTTTTCCCCGACCTCATCGTGGACA
>PWZC01000383.1 GCA_003567615.1 Gemmatimonadota bacterium
GACTGGGGAGGTGGCCGTAGGCTGGAGCCCGTTATGGAACCCGCACCGTTGCCTCCACCTTGGGGCCCGATAGCGCCAGGCCGCGAGAGGCTGGCCTGGAGTGTGCCGGGTATGATCCTGTGTAACCCCGAGCCCCTCCGACCCACTACATCACCGGTCAAGGCTTGGGAATATGCCTGAGCAGGAGTAGCCATGAAGATTGCCATCTCCCATCATCTCGTGGAGGCCGTGGATCGCACTCGTCGTGGAGACTTCTCCAAAGAGGGCCTGACGGGTTTCAACCTGCGCGTAGCGCGGACGCGGTGCTTGAGTTCCAGAGGGTATCTGGACTTCCTGTTCCCGGATTGCGACCGGCGGACCCGTGCGGTAGGATCGGGGAGGCATTCCGCACCGTCCACCTTCCGTCCATCCGCACGTGTGGGGCGGGATTGTGTGATTTCGGGCAATGGCCCGAGCACGCTTCGACCCCCAACCTGCCATGTCCTCTCGATCTGTGACCGCCTCTTCGAACTCCTCGTCCGAGAGCCCCGACCCCGAGACGGTGGAGCGTCTCAGTGCCGGCCTTTCGGGCCTCCGTGAGCAGATTGGGCGGGTCGTCATCGGTCAGGACGCAGTGGTGGAGGAGGTCCTGCTCTGCCTGCTCGCCGGTGGACACGGGCTCCTGGAGGGCGTCCCCGGCTTGGCGAAGACTCTTCTGGTTCGAACACTGGCTCGGGGACTCGAACTGGAATTTCGCCGGATCCAGTTCACCCCGGACCTCATGCCCGGGGACGTCACGGGAACCGAGATCATCGAGGATGACCGGACCACTGGCGGCCGGGCTCTCCGCTTCCTTCCAGGACCCGTCTTCACCCATGTCCTCCTGGCGGACGAGATCAACCGGGCGCCGCCCAAGACCCAGGCCGCCCTCCTGGAGGCCATGCAGGAGGGGAGTGTGACGGCTGCGGGTGAGACCCGCCAGGTGCCGACGCCCTTCCTCGTCCTGGCCACCCAGAACCCTCTGGAGCAGGAGGGGACCTACCCCCTTCCCGAGGCCCAGCTCGATCGCTTCCTCCTGAAGATCCGGGTCTCCTATCCTTCCGAGCAGGAAGAGCAGCAGATCCTGGCGGCCACGACGGGTAGGGTCCGGCATGAGGTCGACGCCGTTTTGGGGGCTGAGGAAGTCCACCTCCTTCGCACGGCCACCCGGCAGGTACCGGCGGACGCCTCCCTTCTGGACTATGCCGTCCGGCTGGTGCGGGGAACGCGTCCGGGGAGCCCGGGCCAGGTCGCTTCGGTGACGGACTGGCTCCGCTGGGGTGCCGGTCCCCGTGCGGGCCAGGCCCTCATTCTTGCGGGGAAGGCCCGAGCCCTCATCCGGGGACGCCTGCACCTTTCCGGTGAGGACCTGCAGGCTGTGGCGCCGGCCGTCCTCCGCCACCGGATCCTCCCCACCTTTCGGGCTGAGGCCGAGGGTCTGGACCCGGATGACCTCGTATCCCGTCTCCTGGATCGCGTCCCGGCACCCGCAAGCCGCGTCGCCTGATCGGGATGGCAGCGAAGTTTGATCTGCCCCCGGAACTCCTGGATGGGATTGAGGATCTGGCGTGGGTGGGACGTCAGGTGGCCCGGGGTCTGGGGCCCGGGGTCCACCGCTCCACCCTCGTCGGGCTCGGCGAGGACTTCGAGAGGCATCGTCCCTACCAACAGGGAGACGACCTCCGCCATCTGGACTGGCGGCTCCTGGCACGGACCGACCGGCTTCACGTCCGCCGGTACCGGGAAACCACGAACGTCCGGACCACCTTCATCGTCGACGGCTCTCCCTCCATGGGCTTCGCAGGGATCGAAGTCCAACCGCAGAGGGGTAAGGGCCCGCTGACCAAGCTCCGGTACGCCGTCCTCCTCGTCGCCGTACTCGGTCACCTGGCACGGGACGCCGGCGACCTTCCGGGGCTCGTCGTCTCGGGAGGACCGGATGGTACACCCCTTCACATTCAGCCTGCCCGCCCCGGTCGGGAGGCCTGGCACGCTCTCCTCCATGCCCTCCACGGGCTCGAGGTCGGCGAACCGGCCCCACTGGCCCCGATCCTGACCCGGGTCGGAGGGCTTCCCCGGGGTCGGGTCGTCATCCTATCCGACTTCCTTCAAGACGACCAGGGTGAGGCCTTCTGGACCCAGGCGGGGCACCTGCGTGCCCGGGGAGACGACGTCACTGCGATCCGTATCCTGACCCCCGATGAGCTTGGCCAGGGGTCGGCGGCCGACGGGCTCTTTGCGGACCCTGAGGATCCGGACCGGGCCATCCCCGGGCGTCCCCGGGGAGACAGAGGGTACATCGAGCGCCTGGAGGGCTACTACCGTCGCGTGGCTCTGGAACTGGAGGATCGAGGGGTTCTCTGGTGGGAGGCCTGCACGACCGATCCGCTCCTCCCCCTCCTGCGCGGATGGATCCGTGGCGAGGGTCGGAGATGATCGAGATCGCTCGTCCCGCACTCCTCTGGACCGGCGCCCTGGCGGCCCTCCTCCCCCTGGCTCTCCACCTCCTTCGCCCTCGGGAGCGGGATCGACGTCTTCTTCCCACGGCCCGCTTCCTCTCGAGAGAGACGAGAACCCGGATTCGCATCCACAGATTCCCGGACCACCTCGTCCTTCTCCTCCTCCGCATGGCCTTCTGCCTGATCCTGGGGGCGGCCCTGGCGGGGATGAGATGGATCGGCCCGTCGGAGGGAATCGGGGAAATCGTCATCGTGGATCGGGGGCCGGGGATGGCACCCGTGTGGTCCGATGCGGAAGCGGCTCTTGCGGAGATGGTAGGGGATCGGACCCGCAGGATCATCCTGGTCGGACTGGACGAGGACGGTTCGGTGACGAGCGAATCCATCGCCCCGGGGGATCTCCCTGAAGGAGAGGCGTGGGCCACCCTCGCGCCCGTTGAGCAGGGTCCCTGGACAGACGTCCATCTGGCACACCTTCTCCGGGAACTCCGGACCGCCGGAGGGGGCCTTGCCGGAGTCGACTCCATCGAGGCTCGTATCCTGACCCGAGCCCGCTGGTCCGCCTGGCACCCCGGGACCCTCGCCCTGCGGGCAGAGATCTGGCCCGCCGGGATCGGCATCGAGTTGGTCACCGATGAGGGCCTGGGCACGGTCCCCGGTGGACCTTCCGCGTCCTCGATCCGGCTCCTGGCTCCGGAGGGGGTGGAGGCCGCCTTCCGGGAGGCCCTTGAACTGTGGGGCTACGATCCGACTCGGGATGAGGGTCCGGAGATCGAGTTGATGGTAGGGCCTCCGGACGGGCTTGGAGCCCTCTGGCAGGAGGCGGAGGAGTCCTCTCCCCGGGAGGGGGACGGGACCTTCCTCCTGCCCGACGGCCGGGTCGTTCCGGGGGCCGGCCGGTTTCTCGGCGGGTTCCCGCCCGACGGCGCACGGGTTCCCCTCTTCCGGGGCGGAGGACGTCCGGCTGCGGCAGCCACCGGGCCCGGCCCGGGCGAGCCCTGCCGAATCGCTCTGCCCCTGGACGGGGTGGTCCCGATCCTCGGGGAGCTGGTGGTCCTCCTGGACGCCCTCCTCTGGGAGGGGTGCCGGGTCCGGCGCGCCTCGGCGGGGGAGGACGAAAGCGCGGCAGAGTTCTGGCGTGTGCTCCTGGAAACGGCGGACGGCATCGGTCCGGTCTCCGCCGAGCTCATCCGGACCGAGGAGGCGGGCCGGCCCCTGGCCAGGCTCCTCATGGCACTTGCCTTCATCCTGGCCCTGGGAGAGCTCATTCGCGTCCGGGCGCTCCCATGAGGAGGACCCCCACCGCCCTGTTTCGGGTATCTCCCGATTGTTTAACGTCCCGATCTACTCCGGACCCATGACCGTAGACGCCAAGCCCTCAGCCTCGGCCCGACCGGCGAGGGATCGTCTGGTGAGCCTTCTGCGGGCCACCCGAGCCCGTTGGCGACGCCGGACCGTAGTCCGAGGGGCGGCGGTGGGTCTTGGGGTGCTGGCGGGGGGGGGCCTCCTTCTGGCCCTTCTTTCCGTCGCAGGGATTCTACCGCCATCGACGGTAGCCGTCCTCCGATGGCTCCCACCCGGCCTGGCGCTCCTCGCCTTCGGGGGTTTCGCCGTTCGGGCCGTTGTCCGGGCGCCGACCCTGGAAGCGCTCGCCTTGCGCGTGGATGAGGGCGGATCGGAGGACCACCTGGCGTTGACCCTCCTTCGCCTGGACCTGCACCATCCCTACGCCTTGGAACTCGCTCGCCGGAGTGAGATGCGGGTGGACGGCCTCCGTCCCTCCAGCCTGCTCGAGCCCGCCCTCACCCGGGTCCAACTGGCCGGAGCCGCCCTCCTCCTGGGCGGGGCCGGGCTGGTGGTGCTAAGCGCTGGGGGTCCCGGGGCCCTCTGGGCGGCCCATGAGACACCGACGCTCCACCGCCCGGGGGCCGCCGCCATGGCCGAGGGATTGGAGGAGGAGTCCGAGTTCACCGATCCGTTCGCGGATCTCCGACTCCGGATCGAGCCTCCTGCCTACACAGGCCTGGATCCGGTGGAGCTTCCGGCCAGTGGGGGGATCACCGCACTCGCTGGGAGTCGGGTACAGGTCATGGGAGACGGGCAGGACCTGGAGGCCCGGATCATCCGGGAGGAACGTCAACCGGAGGCCCTGGTCCCGGTCGAGAACTGGCGGGTCGAGTGGATGGTGGCGGCAGGGGATCGGGGCCTACTGCTACGAAGCTCCTCCGGCAACCGCCGGGAGCGGGTCCTCCCCGTCCAGGTCCGCCTCGACGGCCCTCCCGAGGTCGAACTCCTCGAGCCCACCCGGGATCTCGTTCTGGCTCGGGGTGAGGGAGAGGTGACCTTCCGGGCCCGGGCCCGGGATGCGTATGGGATCGACGACTTCAAGCTGAGCTGGGTCCACACGCGGGGTGGTGGGGAGTCCTTCGACTTCCGCGAGGACAGCCGAAGCTGGGCGACCTTGGAGGAAACGGAAGACGGGGTGGAGGGCCGGCTGACTCTGGACCTGGAAGAGCTGGGGATCGGGCCTGGTGAGGTCCTCCACCTGCGGGCCACCGCCTCGGATGCAAATGAGGTCACCGGTCCAGGGACCGGTGTCTCCCGGACCCGTCAGATCCGGGTGATCCGGGAGGGCGAAGAGATGCAGGTGGATGCGCTCCTGGGGCTTCCCCTGGAACTGTCCGAGGAGCCCGTCCTCTCGCAGCGGATGCTCCTGATCATGACCGAGGAACTTCTGGGGCGGGCCCACGGGCTCACACCAAAGGAGTTGGCTCGGGAGTCCGGTGCCATCGCCCGACAGCAGCTCCGGCTACGGAGTCAGATCGGCGAGCAGGTCTTCTCCCGAGCGACGGGTGCCATGCAGCCCGCCGACCTCCACCTGGGGGACCACTCCCATGGAGACCACGCCGGCGAGATTGCCCATCTGCTGGAGGCGGAGGCCCACGACCACGACCACGACCACGACCATCACGACCACGACCACGCGCACGACGACGAGCCTCCCCACCGCAGCCCACCGGGCTCCCGGTACGGGGTTGCCGCCATCTTCGATCCCTCTGCCCACACGGCTTCCGCTGAGGAGGCCGTGGTGTCTCCTTCCCCCCATGACCCCACTCACGGACTCGAACACCGTCCTGGTCATGGTCACGGCCACGACCACGACGAGGTCCGCCCCGGAGAGGCGGGGACGGATGTGGGCAGCGTCACCATAGGGGGGCTGGGCCAACTTCCCACCGGGTTCGGGGAGGTGAACTGGATCGACCATCATCACGATGGAGATCCCATCCTCTCGGTCAACGAGCCGCTCCTGGCGATCTACAACGCCATGTGGGAGTCGTCGCGCCGCCTTGAGCTTGTCACTCCAGAGGCTTCCGTGCCCCATCAGGAGGAGGCGTTGGCCGGACTCCAGGCTCTGCGCGAGAACGAGCGGGTCTTCGCGAGGGGGCGGGTCTCGGCACCCCCGGTCGACGTGACTGAGGTCCGGGGCACCGGGGAGGTGACTGATGTGGACCCGGCCTCCCGGAGCCCCACCGAACGGGTGCAGAGGGCCGACCGCTGGATCGGACAGATCGAGGACGCCATGGGCCGCATTGGGGACGGGGATACCCCCGAACTCTCCCAGCTCGCCGTAGCCCTCCTCTCCGATGGTGGAGTCCCCTCCGCCGCCGGGAGTCGTGTGGTCGAGGCGGAGGAGCGGCTGCGGGATGGGGACCCGGACGGCGCGCTCGGGGAGCTGGCCCACGTCCTCCGCCTCCTGGACGCCCGAGACCACCGCCCGGACCGGCTGCATCGATCCGTCCGGGGGAGCCCCTCCATCACTTCCTCCCTGCTCACCCTGGCGTCCGACCGGGTGGAGCCTGGATTCAGTCCCTCCGAACCTTCCACCGGGGATCCGGATGGGTCCGCAGAGGCTGAGCCCTTCGTCTTTGCCACCCTCCGGTACGAGTCCGGCAACTGGGACTCCGGTCCCCTGGTCCCTCAGAATCTGATCCACTCACTGGCTCGGTACACGGATCTTCCGGTCGCTCCGGAGGGGGTCGTGGTGGACCTCTCGTCTCCCGAGATCTTCCAGTACCCGGTCCTCTACCTGACAGGGCACATTCCGGTCCGGTTCTCGGAGGCTGAGTCCCGCAACCTGAAGGCGTACGTCGAGCGCGGGGGCTTCGTCTTCATGGACGACCACAACCACGACATTGATGGTGCGTTCCATCGCACAGTCACCGAGGAGCTGGCCCGGATCTTCGGCGACGGCGCCCTACAGCCCCTGCCAAACGACCACGAGCTCTACCGCGCCTTCTTCCACTTCGACGACGGTCCCCCGACCACGGGTATGGAGCTCTCGGGTTGGGGCGACGGGATCATCCATTCCCAGCTTCAGGCCATTCGGGTCAACGGTAGAATCGGGATCCTCTACTCGAACAAGGACTACTCGTCGGAGTGGAACTACCACGCCGTGAACAAGCGCTTCCTCGCCGTGGACAACACCCGGTTCGGGGTGAACCTCCTCATTTACGCCCTGACCCGGTGACCCGTCCCGACGAGTCGAGATCGCCTGTGGAGATCCCTGGGTTACGGGCTCTTCTCCTCGTCCTCCTGGGACTTCTGGTGATCCTGGGAGTCCCGGAAGAGCACCGTCCCGGACAGCCGGTCCAGGTAGAACTCTCGACCATCGCCGAATCTCCGAACGCCTGGACGGACCTCCTCGCCCGAAGCGCCGAGGTCCCCATTCGGGCCCGGATTTCGGGTTTGCCCGCGCCCCTGATCCTGGAACCGCCGTCCCGCCTTCGAGCTGGGCGCCCCTCCGCCCTGGGGGTGGCCTGGACCGCCTCCGATCCCGATCCCCCCATCCTGACCCTCACCGGACCGGCCGGGGTGGTGGACAGCCTCAAGCTGGATTCGGAGGAGGGGGCCTTCCTCCTGGAGCCGAGGGAGGCCGGACCGGCAAGCTGGGGGCTGGCGGCGCTTTCCACCGGCCAGGAGCTCCACCCCGTGGCCTTCGGGGCGGAGGTGGGTGGATGGGTCGAGGAAGCTCGAGCCCTTCGGATCCTGGTCCTCTCCGGGCCCCCGTCCTCCGAGGCCCGTCTTGCCATCAGGGCGCTGGAGGAGGCTGGAGAGGAGGTCGAGGGGTGGATTCACCTGGGCAGGGATCTCTGGGTCGGTCGGGGGCGGGAACCGGGCCCACTCCCCACCGACGGGTCCGAACTCGCCGAGTACGATCTCATCATGGTCTTCCCTGGTGTGGAGATGACCGGGGCGCTGCGGGACGGACTGGAGGTTGCCGTGGGTCAGAGGGGAGTCGGCCTGCTGTTGGCCGGAGGCGCCGGGACAGATCGGGCCACCGCTGAATGGCTGGCGTCGCGGGTCGATGCAGGCGGGCTCTGGGACGGCTCATCCCCAACCTCGGAGGTGCTTCCAGAACCCGGAGCGTCGGTGGTTGCAGAGGACCTCCAGTGGCAGCTCCCCCCCGAGATCCCGCCACTCCCCATTCGGGACGTGACGTCGCCACTTCGTTTTCCCCCCTTCCCGGACGAGGGGGGTCGGACAGACCCGTTGACCCTTCATTCCTGGGGTGGGGGCAGGGTCGGCATCCTGCACCTGACGGAGAGCTGGCGCTGGCGGATGGAGGGAGACGCGGTGGATGGGCACCGCTCCTTCTGGCGAGGGATGGCCGATTGGCTCACCGGGGGGGAGTCTGAGGATCCGGCGATGGAAGTCCTGGGCGACGATCTCCGGGTGGGGGAGGCGGTCCGGGTCCGCCTCCTGAGTCGGGACGTGGACCGGGTGCCTGTGCAACTGCGGGTCTCGGGTCATGGAGCTTCGTCGGGCTACCGCCTGCCTTTGCCGGTGCGGGTGGGGGACCTCCACCTGCAGGAGCTCCAACTCGCCTTCCCGGAACCGGGGGTCCATCGTCTCCAGGGTATGGATGAGACGGATGAACCGCTGACCTCGGGAATCGGGGTCGTGATCCGGGAGGGCGGCGTCCCGGCCCCTGATCCCGAGGGTCGCCTGGCTCGTATCGCCGCCCTTTCGCCCGGAGGAACCGTGGGTGTTGGCGGTCTGGCCCCGGATCGGGCCCCTGGACGGTGGCCCTGGCCCTTCCTCCTCTTCTTCGTCCTTGTCGGGATTGCTGCCGCGGAGTGGGTGCTCAGGAGGAGGGCCGGCCGCCCCTGAGGGCCCATCCCACCCGGACCGGGAGGCGATGGGGGTCCTCGATGAAGCAGAGACGCGTTTGACGGGCCCGCACGCATCAAAGATTATGAAGCCGAATGAATTTCCCCGGCGGGGGCCTTCCGGCCTCCTCCCCGGAAGAAGAGACGATGGAAGGGATCCCATCGGTGGCGGGGGCCTGTTACGCGCCCCGGGGCCCATCCCTTCACCCCCCACACCCCAGATCGGGACAGCCAGATGAAGAGACGCGACTTCCTCCGTCACTCGGCGGTGGCCGCCGCCGGGCTCTCCGTAGTGGGCCATCCGGAGGCCCTCCACGGGATCCTCTCACCGGCCGCGTACGGCCCCGTCGCCGTGCGCTCGGACCGCCGGGAGCTGGCCATGCGTGCCCTGGAGGCCGCCCGCTCCGCTGGCGCTGACTACGCGGATGTTCGCATCAATACGAACCGGAACCAGGGCATCCAGACCCGGGAGCGCCGCGTGATCGGGCTCTCGGACAACGTGACCTCGGGCTTCGGAGTCCGAGTCCTCGTGGGCGGGACCTGGGGTTTCGCCGCCTCGAGCAACGCCACCGGGGACGAGGTGGTTCGCGTGGCCCGGCAAGCGGTGGCCCAGGCCCGGGCCAACCGGGCGGCCCAGCGGCAGCCGGTGGAGCTTGCGCCCACCGAAGTGGAGCCCGATGGCGTGTGGCGGAGTCCGATCCGGACGGATCCCTTCGAGATCCCCATCGAACAGAAGGTCGAGTACCTCTTCGGGGCGAATGAGGCGGCCATGGGTGTTGCCGGCGTCCGGTTCGTGAACTCCTCCATGTTCTTCCTTCGCGAGGACAAGTTCTACGCGAACTCCGAGGGGACGGTCACGGACCAGACGATCTTCCGGACCTATCCCACGATGAATGTCACCGCCGTGTCGGACGACAACTCGGACTTCCAGTCCCGGAGCTCCACGGACATCGCGCCCATGGGGCTGGGGTATGAACATGTGGTGGATTCGGACATGATGGGGCTTGCACCCCGTTTCGCCGAGGAGGCGGTCCAGAAGCTCTCGGCCCGGTCGGTGGATCCCGGGGAGTACGATCTCGTTCTTCTCCCCACCCACCTCTGGCTCACGATCCACGAGGCCATCGCCCACCCCACCGAGTTGGACCGGATCATGGGATTCGAGGCGAACTACGCCGGCACCTCCTTCATCTACCCGCTGGAGGAGTTTCTGGGACGGTTCCGGTATGGGCCTGACTTCATGAATGTGGTCGGGGAACGCTCGACCCCGGGTGCCCTGTCCACGGCGGGATGGGACGACGAGGGCGTGAAGCCCCAGGACTACCACATCGTGAAGGACGGGTTCTTGAATGACCTCCAGACCACCCGCGAGCAGGCGCTGTGGCTCGGGGACTGGTACCGGAGCCAGAACCGTGAAGTCCGCTCCCACGGAAATTCGTACGCCCAGTCCTGGGCTGACGTCCAGTTCCAGCGGATGCCGAACATCAACCTGGAGCCATTTCCGGATCGGGACGTGAGTGTGGACGAGTTGGTGGAGGGGATTGATCGGGGCATCATGATCGATGGATCCGGCTCTTTCTCCATCGATCAGCAGCGGTACAACTCCCAGTACGGGGGCCAGGTCTTCCACGAGATCCGAAACGGGCGGGTCACCGGGATGCTCCGGGATGTGGCCTATCAGATTCGGACGCCCGAGTTCTGGAATGCCATGGATCTATGCGGGGGTCCCAGCACCTACTTCATGGGGGGAGCATTCGGCGATGCCAAGGGCCAGCCCGCCCAGTCCAACGCCATCACCCACGGGTGCCCCGCCACCCGTCACCGGAACGTCACCGTCATCAACCCCGCCCGGAGCGTCTGACCTATGGCCGACCAGCCTTTCATGTCCGAGGAGGAAGCCCGTCGCATCACCGATCGGGTGCTCTACCTCTCACAGGCCGACCATTGCCGTGTCAACCTGACGAGCGCCATGGACGGAAACACCCGGTTTGCCCGGAACCAGATGAGCACATCGGGCGACATCACGAACTCGAATCTCACGGTGACCAGCGCGTTTGGGCAGCGGGTGGCGTCCTCCACCACGAACCGGTTCGACGACGATTCCCTCCAGCAAGTCGTGCGCACCTCGGAGGACCTGGCTCGCCTGGCTCCGGAGGACCCCGAGTATCTGGGTGAACTGGGGTCGCAGAGCTACCCGGATACCCGAGGCTCGTACTACGATAGCACCGCCGAACTCGAGCCGGAGGAGCGAGCCAGAGCCATTGCCCGGGTTACCGAGCAGGCCGTGACGGAGGATCTGATCTCCACCGGGTTCCTCGTCCACCGCTCCGGGGCCACCTGCGTGGCTACCTCCGAGGGCCTCTTCGCCTACGGGCTCGACTCCCGCGTCAACTTCACGACGACCATCCGCACGGAAGACGGGACCGGCTCGGGGTGGAGCGGGACGAGCGTGAACGACTGGAACGAATTGAACATCGGTGAGCTTGGAAGTATCGCCGTGCAGAAGGCCATCCGGAGCCGGGAGCCCCGGGATGTGGAGCCGGGCCGCTGGACTGTCGTCATGGAACCCACCGCCGTAGGGAACATGGTGAACCTCATGATGAACCAGCTCTCGGCCCGGGCGGCGGACGAGGGCCGGTCCTTCTTCTCGGCCCCGGGTGGCGGGAACAAGATCGGAGAGCAGTTCATCGATTCCCGGGTGAACATCCACTCGGACCCGGAAGACCCCTCCATCTACTCGACCCCGTTCAACAACATGGGGCTGGCCAACCGGCGCACCATCTGGATCCAGGACGGGACCCTCCAGGAACTGAACTACGACCGGTACTGGGCCGAGCAGAACAACCGGGAGCCAACCGGATTCCCCTCCGGCTGGTATATGGCCGGAGGGAACGACACCCTGGAGGAGATGATCGCCTCGACGGAGCGAGGCCTTCTGCTGACCCGGTTCTGGTACATCCGGAGCGTGGATCCGCGGACCATCCTCTTTACTGGACTGACCCGGGACGGGACCTTCCTGATCGAGAATGGGAGGATCACCCATCCGGTCAAGAACCTCCGGTGGAACGAGACACCCATCTTCATGCTCAACAACATTGAAATGATGGGAGCCCCGGTCCGGATCTCTTCGGGGGAGTCCGCGGGGCTGACCCCGGCGGTGGTGGTCCCGCCCCTGAAGGTCCGGGACTTCAGCTTCACCTCGATCTCGGACGCGATCTGAGGGCCTGGTCGCCCGCCCATTCCAGGGGTCTGGTCCTTCCGGCCCCTTCGCCCGCGCCGGCAGGTGTCCGGTGAGCACTTCAGCGCTGACGCCCCCTCACGCCCCATACGGGACCCAGATGTTCTTGACCCGGGTGGCATGCTCGATGAACCGCTCGTCCTGGGCGCGGCAGGGCCGGCTCCAGTGCACGGGCGGTTCGGCACCGCCAGCCACAGGGGCCCATGTGCGCTTGAGGTTTCCTACCGACCGGAGCTCCACCTCCCGGGCCTCGGCGGCCCCGCCGAAGCTCCACACCGCGTCCACCCCGTCGTGGTCAGCCAGCACCGGGACCAGTTCGCTCCGGAGTCCGGTGACCAGGTTCACCACCCCTGCCGGGATGTCGGAGGTGTCCAGCACCTGATAGAGGTCGGTGGCGGAAAGGGGGAAGGTCTGGGAAGGTACCACCACCACGGTATTCCCCAGGGCCATGGCCGGCGCCACCGCGGACACGAGGCCCAGCAGGGGGTGCGAGTCCGGCGCGGCGATCCCCAGGATTCCCACCGGCTCCACCATGGCGAGGGTCACGTTCCGGAAGGGAGTGGCGTGGACCCGGCCGTCCACCTTGTCGGCCCAGGCCCCCCAGGTGAAGAGGCGCTCCACCGAGAGGGACCCCTCCCGGGCCGCTGCGCCCGGCTCGAGCCCGGCCTGCTCCCGGAGACGGGTCTCGAACTCCGTCGAACGGGCCGCCAGGTTCTCGGCCAGGAAGTGGAGGATCTGGGCCCGGAGGTGGGCGGTGGCGCCGGACCACCCCGGGAAGGCCTTCCGGGCGGCCTCCACGGCGTTCCGGATGTCCTTCCGGTTGCCACGGCCCACGACACCGAGGAGGGCTCCCCCTTCTGCAGCCACCACGCCGAGGCTGGTGCCGCCATCCGGGCGCGTCTGCTTGCGGCCGATGTAGAGCTTGGGAGTCCGGTCCAGGGCGGGGTTCACATCGTCGCCGTACCCCGTTGGGGGGACGGGCTCAGCCAACGGGCTGTGTGCATCCCCCGATCCGGGGGCCGTGGATGATCCGGGCTCAGGAGGGATCCCGAGGGCAGGGGAGGTTCTGACCCCCGTGGCCGGGTTGTGGGCAGCGGCTTCCGCTGCCATCTCCGTGTCCGAGCGGCCCCGGGGCCGGAGATACGCCAGGAGTCCTTCCCGGCCTCCTTCCCGACCGAACCCGCTCTCCCGGACCCCGCCGAACCCGGAGGCGGCGTCGAACACATTGGTGCAGTTGATCCAGACCGTTCCCGCCTCCAGGCGCGGCGCCACGTCCAGGGCCAGGTTCACGTTCTCGGTCCAGACCGAGGCGGCAAGCCCGTACCGCGTGTTGTTGGCCAGCGCCACCGATTCCTCGTGGGTCCGGAAGGTCATGAGCACCACCACCGGCCCGAAGATCTCCACCTGGGCCAGCGTCCCGGCCGGCTCCACATCGGTGCAGAGGGTGGGTGGGAAGAAGGCGCCCCGGTCCCCTTCATCGCCGTCGGCGGTTCCCCCGTCCCCATTCCCGCCCCCGGTCGCCCGGTTCCCATCCCCGGCCCAACTGGGCTGCCACACCCGGGCCCCTTCCTCCCGACCCCGGGCCACCAACTCCCGGATCCGGTCGAGCTGCACCTGGTGCACCACCGCCCCCATGTCCACGCCCTTGTCCAGGGGGTCGCCCAGACGGAGGGTCTCCATCCGGGCCCGGAGCTTCGATACCAGGCGCTCCGCCACCGACTCCTGCACCAGGATGCGGGACCCGGCGCAGCACACCTCGCCCTGGTTGAACCAGATGGCGTCCACCACCCCTTCCACCACCGAGTCCAGGTCCGCATCGTCGTAGACCAGGAAGGGCGACTTCCCGCCGAGTTCGAGGGTGAGGGCCTTCCCGGTTCCCGCCGTCTCCCGGCGAAGGATGCGACCCACCTCGGTGGAGCCGGTGAAGGCCACCTTCCCGATGCCCGGATGGGCCGCTACCGCCGCCCCGGTCCGGCCGTCTCCGGTGACGATGTTCACGACCCCCGGCGGGACGCCGGCCTCGCGGCAGAGGTCGGCGAAGCAGAGGGCGGTGAGGGGGGTGTACTCGGCGGGCTTCAGCACCACCGTGTTTCCGCACGCCAGCGCCGGCGCCACCTTCCACGCCAGCATGAGGAGGGGGAAGTTCCACGGGATGATCTGCCCCACCACGCCGTGGGGCTCCCGGTGGGGAAACTCCTCCTCCACCAGCGCCGCCCACCCGGCATGGTGGTGGAAGTGGCGGGCCACCAGGGGGATGTCCAGGTCCCGGCTCTCCCGGATGGGCTTCCCGTTGTCCACGGACTCCAGGACCGCAAAGAGGCGACTGTGCTTCTGGATGCCCCGGGCCAGGGCGTAGAGCACCCGGGCGCGGCCGTGGCCCCCCAACGCCTGCCACGCCGGGAGCGCGGCCTCGGCGGCGGCCACCGCCGCAGCCACATGGGCCTGGGTTCCCTGCGTCACACGGGCCAGGAGCTCCCCGGTGGCCGGGTTGCGGGTCTCGAAGCCACCGTCGGTCCCGCCTTCGGACTCGTTCCCGGACCGGTTCTCAGGCTCGTCCGGGGAAGGAGGCCGGGTCCAGGAGCCCCCGATGAAGTGACCGAACGTCCGATGGTGGGCTTCGAGCCAGTCCACGGCCGGAGCGGGGCTTTCGGGAGCGGGTCCGTACTCGGGGGCGCGGAAGATGTCGGCGACGGAGGGCATGACGGATGGGGTTGGGTGCGAGCGAAGAGGTACGGACCGGGGCAAGCCGGGAGGTCACGCCATGGGATGACGATGGTGGGCCGAGTAGCGGCCGGTGGCCTGGTGCTCGAGCTGGCGTTCGATGTCGGCCAGAAGCGACGAAGCGCCGAAGCGGAAGAGGTGGGGGTCCAGCCACCGATTGCCCAGCTCCTCCTTCATGAGGATCATCCAGGCCAGCGCCTCCTTGGCGGACCTGATCCCACCGGCGGGCTTGAACCCCACCTCGTGGCCGGTGCGCTCCAGGTAGCCCCGAATGGTCCGGGCCATGACGAGCCCCACCGGGAGGACGGCATTCACCGACTCCTTTCCGGTGGACGTCTTCACGAAGTCGGCACCGGCCATCATGGCCACCAGGCTGGCCCGGGCCACATTGGTCAGGGTCGAGAGTTCGCCGGTGGCCAGGATCGCCTTCAGGTGCGCCTCCCCCGACGCCTCCCGGAATCGCCGGACCTCGTCGTAGAGGGCCTCCCAGTCTCCCCCCAGGACATGGGCCCGGGTGATGACGATGTCGATCTCCTGGGCCCCTGCCGCCACCGACGCCTCGATCTCGGCCAGGCGTTGGGGGAAGGGCGAGAGGCCGTGGGGGAAGCCCGTCGAGACGGCGGCCACCGGGATCCCGCTCCCTTGCAGGGCGTCGACGGCGGTGGGTACCCAGCGGTGATAGACACACACCGCAGCGGTGCGGATAGGAAGCTGGTCGGCTCCCAGGGCCTGGAGCAGGTCCGGGCGGACCGGCGTTCGGGCCTTGGCACAGAGGCGCCGCACATTGGAGGCCGTGTCGTCGCCGGAGAGGGTGGTGAGGTCCATAAGGGTAATGGCCCGAAGGAGCCACGCCGCCTGCCACTCCTTCTTCACGCTCCGGCGGGCGGTGAGGCTCCCTGCCCGGCGCTCCACGGCGCTCCGGTTCACCTGCAGGCTACGGACCCATTCCAGCTTCAGCGGGATCCCTGGATTGCGGGCCGGGGCGTGGGTATCCACCGGACGGGAGCGATCCGGCTGAGCAGGTGAGACGGTTGGGGGCGAGTCGAGTAGAGCCATGACGGATGGAGTGGGACCGAAGAGGATGGACCAGGGGATTGCACGAGGTGGCAGGAGAGCGCGGGCGCCGTTGGAAAGCTAAGTGCGAGCGGTCGGGTGATCCACCGCCTGGACACGCGCGTGCTCAGCCCCTGGAGAGTCTGACGGAGGGTGGTGGGGAAGGGCACGCACTCACCCCCTTAAACGCAGAAACCCTCCCCACGGTTCACGTCCCGTAGGGAGGATTTCGCTTGCCGGCGGCAACTCAGGACCCGGGTTCTTACAAGAGCCGTCCACGTGCGGACGGGCCGGGTCGCTCTCTGCCTTCCCTGTTCCGGACAAGCTCCGGATCAGAGGACCCCCGAGCGCCGGGGGCACTTCAGTGAAGGCCGGCACCTCCTCCACTGTCGAGCCGGTCTCTTGCTCCCGACTCGAAGTCATCTCTGCAGCGTCCTGCCCGATGACACGGTCTTCGAAGGGTCTCGACGGGAGGGCTGACCTCCTCGCACGAGCCGCTTATCTTCGAAGCTTACTTCAAGTATACGGAGGATGTAAGACTCGTGTCAAGGGCGTCGCCGTCCACTTCCCGGCGCCACATCCCGGGCCGGAGTGCCTGCGGGAGCGATGGGCTCCGCCGCCGGCTGCTCCACCGGGTGTTCCCCGAGCGTCTCCAGGAGCTCCTGGATGGCCCGCTCGAGCTGGGCATCCTCCCCTCGCCAGGTAGCGTGAGGGAGGTTGTCCACGCGGATGTCCGGCTCCACCCCGAACCCCTCGATGATCCACCGACCATCGGCGCCGAACTGGGGAGTCTGGGGCGACCGGGAGATTCCCCGGTCCACCAGGAGGTTGTTATTGCTGAGCCAGACGCCGGCGCCGGAGGTGCGCTCGCCCACCAGCGGTCCCAGCTCCAGCGCCTTCACCCCGGCCGAAAAGGTCTCCCCGTCGGAATACGTGAGGGGATCCATCAGGACCACCAGGTGCCCCCGGAAGGCCTGCTGCATGTTCCAGTAGGGGTCCTGACCCGGGGGTGCCCAGAACGACCACGCCCGCCTCAGCAGCTTCTCGATGACCCAGGAGTCGATGTTCCCTCCCCGGTTCCGGCGCACATCGATGATGAGCCCCTCCCGGTCGATGTTGGCGTAGAATTCCCGTGTGAAGTCGGCCATGTCCCCGGCGCCCATGGCCCGGAGGTGGAGGTAGCCGATGCGGCCGTCCGCCGCGGCGTCCACCGCCTCCCGACGTCCCATCACCCAGTCGCTGTAGCGAAGCACGGAATCCCGCCCCGCCGTCACAGGGTGGGTCACCACGCTCCCTTCTTCCCCCTCCCGGACGAAGTCCAGGCGGACCTGCTCGCCGGCCTGATGGGAGAGGGCTCGCTCCATGTCGGCGGCGCTCCGGATGGGGCGCCCGTTGATGTGGGTGATGAGGTCCCCGGCACGGAGCTCCACCCCGGGGCGGGCCAGGGGTGAGCGCTCCGACGGCAGCTCGGGATCGGTGCGGTAGATGTGCTCGATGCGGGCTCCCCCTTCCTCCCACTGGAAGGTGCCGCCCAGGAAGGAAGGCCGTCCCTCCTCCGGGTTCGAGGTGTAATCGCCCCCCCGGACCTGGGAGTGGAGGACGCTGAGCTCGGCCACCATCTGCGCCAGGACATCGTCCAGCTCCCTGCGGTCCCCGACGCGCTCCACCATGGGGGCGTACTTGTCCCGGACCGCCTCCCAGTCCTGCCCGCGCATCTCGGTGTCGAAGAGGAAGTCCCGCTGCATCCGCCAGCCGTCCACGTACATCTGACGCCACTCCTGGCGCGGGTCCACCGCCAGCCGCCAGCCATCCAGGCGCACCCGGGCCTCCCGGAGGTCCGAGGGGAGCTGGGCGGCGGCGGGGACGATGAGGAGCTCCCCACCCTGGCTCCGACGCACCAGGAGGCGGGAGTGGTCCCCCGAGAGTTGGGCCTGGGTGATCCCATCGGCGAACGTCTCGACCCGTGGGCTGTCCAGCCCGAAGTCCACCCGCTGGAGTGACGGTGGACCGGACTGGCCCGTCACCCGGTCCAGGAAGTACAGGCGGGAGCCGGTGGCCAGGAGCCCCGAATAGTTTCCGGAAGCCACAGGGACCTCGTGGAGGCGCTCGCCCAGCCCCGGGTAGACGATGGCGGGGAGGTCGCTGTTGTCCGAGGTGAACCCGTCGCCGGTGAGTTCGGTCCTCGGGCTCAAGGGGAAGGCGGCGTCGGGCTGAAGCGCCAGCCCGTAGATCCGGGTGCGGCGGTCGAAGAGGGGCCCCAGGTTCCGGTCACCCCAGGGGCCTCCGGGGGTGGGCGAGAAGTGTCGGTCCGAGAGGAAGAAGAGCCACCGGCCATCGGGGTGAAAGGCCGGTGAATAGCTTTCGTACCGGTCGGAGGTGAGGACGTGGGCCTCCTCGGCGTCCAGCTCCAGGAGCACGAGCTGGGGTCGCCGCATGGGGGTGTCGGGGCGGACCACCGCCAGGGCCCGGGAGTCCGGCGACCAGACCACATCCCGGTACGACATCCCGCGCGCGTCGTCGATGCGGCGGTTCTCCCGGCTCTCCAGATCCAGAAGCCAGAGGTTGCCCCGCCGGTCGGTGTGGGCGATTCGCTCCCCGTCCGGTGAGACATACATCCCGGTCCGATGGCCGGCGCCGTCGCTGGTGAGGGCCTCGCCGGCACCGCGTCCATCGGCGGGGAAGCGCCAGATCTCCTGCTCCCCGTCCGCGTCCACGAAGGCATAGACCCATTCCCCGTCCGGCGATACCACCGCCTCCCGGGCCCGGCTCGCCTCCGGGAGCGGGATCTCGATGCGGCGGAGCTCCCCGGTGCCCGCCAGCGCCAGGTGGCCCCGGGCCGTGAGGGCCACCCGCTGGGCGTCGGGTGCCAGGGCGTAGGAGTCCAGGTAGTCCAGTGGCGAGTCCAGCCAGCGGATGTGGGTGCGGCTCCGGTCCGAGCCCAGCTCGATGGAGACCACCCGGTCCGACCCCGAGGCGATGTCGTAGATGCGCAGGTCGGCACCGTGCTGGTAGGTGATGCGACCGTCGGCGGACAGGGTGGCGCCGCGCACCTCCAAGTCCCGGTGCCGGGTGAGCTGCTCGGCTCCGCTTCCATCGGGATCCA
>PWZC01000464.1 GCA_003567615.1 Gemmatimonadota bacterium
ATGGTTCCCGCTCTCGAGCGGAGAACGAATCGGCTGCGATGGACCCCGGAGTCTCGTCCCGCCACGGGAGAGAGCCACCCTCGAGCCTTCCACCTCACTCCGCAAGCCACCGTCCCGGGCGACGGAGAAAACGAACGCTGGCCGTCAAAACGACAACGGACGGCGTGTGGCGGAGGTGGGTCTTGACGGCTTGCCCCATAGGACAAAGAACCCGGAAATTCGAAGGATGACAAAATCGGCTCCTCGCTGTTCTGGATGGGTGACGGTGGTGTAGGGGATCGCCGGGGAGCGGGGTGGTCGGGTAGCTTTGGGTTGGGCGGCGGGGGGGCTGCCCGGCCCACGACACGTCCGAGGAGACGTGGCGGCATCTCAACTTCTTCCAGCATGAGGCCTATCTGCACGCCCGGGTCCCACGTGTCGCCTGTGAGGCCTGCGGGGTGAAGCTGGTGGAGGTCCCGTGGGCCCGGACCGGGAGCGGGTTCACGCTCCTGTTCGAGGCGATGGTGCTGGCCCTGGTGAAGAGCATGACCGTGGCCGCCGTGGCCCGGCTGGTGGGGGAGCAGGACACCCGACTCTGGCGCGTTGTTCACCATTACGTGGAAGTCGCCCGAGAGGAGGTAAGCCATGCCGCCGTCCGCCGAGTCGGAGTCGACGAGACGAGCCTCAAGCGGGGCCATCATTACCTCCCCCTGTTCGTGGACCTGGACGGGACCCGCGTGCTCTTCGCCACCGAAGGGCGGGAAGCGCCGACACCTTCCGTGCCTTCCGAGAAGATCTGGAGGCCCACGGGGGGCACCCGGACCGGATCTGGGAGGTCTGCATGGACATGTCCCCTGCCTACCGAAAGGGACAGCGGGAGCATCTGCCCCATGCCCGCGCGGTCCTCGCCCTCGATGCGGACCGATCCATCGACAGAAAAGCCCCCGGTGCCCCGCCACGTGTGCATGTCCGCCACGGTGGAGGGATCCAGGAGCTCGTGCCGGGCGAACCACCGCAGAACGCGCAGCTGTACCGTACGCGCCAGGGTTTCCGCGTCTCGGGCCTCGAGTCCGGTGGCTTCGTGGAAGCGCATCCCGTGCTCGATGTCGCCGGAGATCACACCGTCGAGGGCCAGCACGTGGTAGTGGTAGTGGGGACTTAGAGAACTCCCGAAGCGCTGCGGGCAGGAGATGGCTCCGAACTGCACGTCGCGAAGTGCGGCTGGCGCACCCGGACTCGCGTCACGGAGGGCGGACCGGAGCGCCCGGAGGAAGGTGCGGAATGACCTCGTCGGTCAGGTGCGCGGCCACCTCCGCCATGCGCCGTGCATTGCAGGAGGGACATACCCCGCGCCCCTTGCAGGAGAAGGCCAGGAGCCGGTCGTGCCCGCAGTCCGCGCAGCGCAGCCGCGCGCAGCCGTGGGCCAGGATCCCGCAGCGGAGGTAGCCGCGAAAGTCGCGCTCCACCCAGGTGGGGACCCCCCAGCCCTTGGGGTCGGCTTCCTGCGCCTCTGCGAAGAAGGTCTTGAGGTGATGCTGGACCACCGGGTAGAGCGGTGTTTCGGTGGGGCGGCGGGGGCGATAGACGGCGCCGGCAGCACGGTACGTGGGCGTCGGGGTCGAGCCTGACCATCGACGGGGGGGCATGGGAAAGAGACGGGGTATGGGAGGCCATCTCCCAAGCCACGGGGAATCCGTGGGCCAGGCCATGGCTGGATCAGCCGATGCGCTCCTTCGGGGGAGGGCCGACTGCACCATCCGATCCGGGCTGCCGGTTCTTCCGTCACCCCCGACCGCCGCAGGAATCCAAGCGTCAGACACCCACGATGTGAATCTATTGACAGAGCACCCGGAAATAGTGAATGTTTCAACGCAGAAAGGGGGGTCGAGTGACGGGGGAGATGGTTTCCCAGCAAGCCGTGAGGATTCAGACACATGGGTGCTACCGGTGAATGGTTCGCGCAACCTGTGAATAATCTGCGCGGGCGCACGTTGCCGGAGACAGGTTGGCCTGCGGGCTATGGCGCTCTGATCGAGCGGTATCGCCTTCAGGTGCCACTTCCTCCTCGACTGGCCGCAGTGTCGCAGAGTCATCACCCGAAATCCAGCGAAGAGTGGGTCGTTCTCCCGGTGCGACGTCGTCCGGAGGACACGCTGGGCGATCACCTCGAGTTCGCGCTCAAGCGTGAGGGAGTCGACCTTTCGGTTCTTCACGCCCTGTTCCAGGTCGTCGAGCCCGAGGGTCTGGAGGAGCTCGTGCGCGCTACACCTACGGGGAAGTACACTCGGCGGATCTGGTTTCTGTACGAGTGGCTGACGGGAGAGCGTCTTGACCTTCCAGATGCAGGGAAGGTCCGGGCCGTGCCGGCCGTGGATCCCGAGCTGCAGGTAACGCTCGCTGAAGGGGAGCTCTCGTCGAGGCATCGGGTGGTAGACAATCTTCCGGGGACCCCGGAGTTCTGTCCGATGGTCCGGTGGACCCCCGCCCTCCGGCGGCATGCGGCGTTGGCCTGGGACGAGCGAGCTCGCGAGGTTATCGGCCGCACGCATCCCGACGTAATCTCCCGCGCCGCCGCATTTCTCCTGTTGAGCGACAGCCGGTCTTCCTTCCAGATCGAGGGAGAGCGGCCTACGTTGGATCGGGTCGAACGGTGGGGGCGGGCCATCGGCGAAGCCGGGAACGTGGAGCTTTCGGTGACCGAGCTCGAGCGCCTCCAACGGGTGGTTATCGGCGGGTCGCGGTTCGTGACCATCGGGCTGCGAGGGGAAGGGGGATTCGTGGGTGAACGGGACCGGCATACCCGGGAGCCGATCCCCGAGCACATCAGCGCACGTTCGGGCGACCTTCCCGATCTGATGCGGGGAGTCATCGAGTACGAGAAGCGGGCACTCGAAGGGAGGATGGAACCCGTGATCGCAGGCGCGGCGGTGGCGTTCGGGTTCGTCTACATCCATCCCTTCGAGGATGGCAACGGACGCATCCACCGGTGGCTGGTTCATCACGTGCTTTCCCGGGCGGGCTACAGTCCGGACGGGTTCGTTTTTCCCGTGAGCGCGGCGATCCTGCGCAACGTGGCCATTTACGAGGAGGTCCTCCGATCGTGCTCCTTGCCCGTCCTGGATCTGATCCGATGGGAACCGACCGAGAGCGGGAATGTCAGGGTGCTGAATGAGACGGCTCACCTCTACCGATATTTCGACGCGACTGCCCATGCCGAGTTCCTGTACGACTGCGTGGAGGAGACGGTGGAGAAGGACCTTCCGGAGGAGGTTGCCTATCTCGAAGCATTCGACAAGTTCTCCGAGCGGGTCCAGCGTCTCCTGGGCGATATGCCCCACGGGACGGTGGATCTCCTCCACCGCTTCCTCACTCAGGAGGGAGGCCGGTTGTCGAAGCGTGCCCGCGAGAACGAGTTTTCGATGCTCACCGAGGAAGAGGGTGATGCCGTAGAGGAGCTCTGGAGGGAATGCCACGAGCGCAACGAGTGACGATCTTTTCTAAGGGTGTCGATCTTATCAGCCCGTTGAACGGGGAAGAGGGCCTGTTGGGGGACAGGGCTGTCCAGGGAGGCGGCCTCGGGGTCGGGGCGTGGGCCCCCCGGATCCCATGATGAGCCCGGGGCTTCCCGCCAGGGCACCGGCGGTCCCCTCGTCTTCGAGGGCCTCGAATCGGGTACGGCACCGCTCGAGCCAGCGGAGGGTGCGTTCGTTGGCCCGTTCGGCGGTGCGGCGGTCGCATCCCCCGGCCGGACACCGGAGACATTGTGGGGGCGGTCTCGGCGTGGTTTGCCGCCCATGACGGAAGGTGCGCTGATCACCGACCAGTCACAGACATATTCGCGTGGCGACACCCGCTTCGGAAGTGGGGTCCTGCTTGTTCCCATGGATGCCCCTTGGGAAATCATCCAGGAGGCCCTGGACGAGTTCGAGCCCGGCTTCCAGATCACCAGGGAACAGCCCGAGATGCAGGCGAGTTGATCGCCTCGCAATCCCTGGCCCTGGAGGCCACATTGGTCACAAACAACGCGAGGGAGTTCCAGCGGGTGCCTGGGCTTGTCCTTGAGAACTGGGTCGCCACAGGCTCGGCTTGACCTGAGCAGATCCGCGGCGGCACGCCGCCTTGGCATCATGAGCCCATCCGGCCGGGTAGCCTCCAGCGCTGTTTCGGCGGGAGGTGTGGGCACGGCACCCCTCCGCCGGTGGTGGGGACGCAGCGTTCAGCCGAAATCCTCAAATGGCACATGGGTGGCACACATGGTGAGAGTGCTCGCGCAAGTTTATGCCAATAAGAGCATTGTGAATCCGGTTGTGGCCGGTTCTCCGGGTTGGAACCGAGCGGACTCACTTGGTGGTCCAGTGTCCTGCCCCCCCCACCCGCGAGACCATCGAGGATGGGGCGGAGCTCCACCACAGATGACCCCCGCCGCCTCCACTCAGCCCCGTGCAGCCATCTCGGTTGCAGGGGGCTTTGTCGTGGGGGAGTAAGGTGGCCGACGGCAGAGTGAAGCCGAAGGGCATTCCCGAGTTTCGACATCGGCCTCGGTCCCAAGGTATGCGGGCGTTGAGCTCGTTGACCCTGCCGTAGCGTTTCTTCCAGTAGGTCACGAAGTCCACGACCCCGGTTCGGATGCCCGGGCAGAACCCAGGCACCGGCGCG
>PWZC01000112.1 GCA_003567615.1 Gemmatimonadota bacterium
ACCTGTCGCCACACCAGCGAGTCCAGATCGGCGAAGGCGTCCTGAAGCAGGGTGCCTCGTCCCGCCTCACCTCCCACCTCCACCTCCGCGGAGCCCGTCAACCAATCGTCCCATACGGCCGTGATGCGGGCTGTCCCCAGCCCGTTGCCGAAGATGAGGCCCGTGTCCGTGACCGAGGCGACCGATGGATTCGATGAGCGCCACCGCACCTCACCGGCCGGGACGTTCCGTCCGTCACTGAGGAGCAGGCGGGGCTGGAGGCGTCTGGCCTCTCCCCACGCCAGGGGAACCCGGACCCCTTCGATCTCGAGGCCCTCCGCAACGGTGGCCGGCTGGTCCGGGAGCCAGATGATTCGAGACACGGATCTGGCCGGAATGGGAAGGGGTGACCACGAGTGATCCTCCAGCGAGTGGAGGATGGGCAGGAGTTCTCCCTGGACCACCCCCAGGTACACCAGGTGGGAGCCATCCGGCGAGCACCCGAGGGTTCCGCCGGACGGGCCCGGGATGGGGATCCGCTCCAACCGGTCCTCCCCGGGGTCGTAGCGGTAGATCCGGCTCGGTCCGTCGTCGGAGACGATGAGGAAGAGGTCACCGGAGTCCCCGCACCAGCTCTGGTAGTGGATCCGGGGGAAGCTCCGGGTCTGCCGACGTTCGCCGGTGGGTGTGGTGATCACCAGGGTGTCCCCAAGACCCGCCATGGCGAAGGCGATCCGCCGGCCGTCGGGGGACATTCGGGGGTGACGGATCAGGCCGGTGGCTTCCTGGACCGGACTCCGGAGGGACTCTCCATCCCGGGCTTCCCCGGCCATGGTCCCGTAGGCTACCGGCGTTGCATAGAGGTCCAGTTGGTATTCCGGGAGGTCCATCCGCTGCGAGAGGACCAGGAGCCGGCTACCGTCCGGTGTCAGTGCCTCGGGAAAGTCGTCCCCGTCGGTCCGGTAGAGTTCCTCGACCCCGAAGCCGGTGATGAGGGAGACCCACGGCTTCTCATCGGGTCGGGTTGAATAGGCGATCCAGTGGATCTCCCCCTCCGGCGAGCGAATGGGGAGTCGCCTCCGGTGTCTGGAGCCGACGGCGGGGAGGAAGCGACGCTCCGCCCACGCGGCGACGGGTCCGTGATCCGGCGTCACTTCCACAATCTCTTCCTGCCCGATGAGGAAAAGCGTGCCTCCGCCGAAGGGAGGTGGCGCCGGCGACCCCGCCCGACCCATCGGGAGAAGGAGGGCGAGAACGAGGATGGCGGCGGCCATGATCCCTGCCACCGCTGTCATCCGGCGGACCAAGGTCCGGTCCTCTCCGCTGTCACCCGTTGCCTCGGCGCGAGCTGCCGCCTCGGCTCGGGCCACCGCCTCCCGCACCGCGGCCTGCTCCGCCTCCCAGCGGGGCAGGATGACCTCTGCCAGCTCTCCATGGACCGGGGTCAGGGATAGCCCCGGGAGGAGTCGAAGGAGGCCGTCGGCCAGCAGTCGATCGATCCGGGCCCGCACCTCCTCCGGCGGGTCCCCGTCCCGGGTCAGGATCGCCTCCACCGGGAGCGGCTCAGGGGCATCGGCCACCCAGCCCACGATCCGCCGCGTCTCCAGGTCGAGCCGCTCCCAGCGACCGAGCCACCGGTCTCGGATGTGGGAGGGGAGGCGCGGTAGCGACCCGTCGTCGGCACCTCCGGTCTGGAGCCAGCTCTCCAGGGCCGCGAGGGTGAGCGCCGGGTGGCCCTCGCCTGCCCTGGAGAGTGCCTCCGGGGGAGGGGCCATGACCACGCCTTTGGCGAGCTGGGCCAGGTCGGCTGCCTCCCATCTCTCCAGGTGAAAGGCACTCGCCCGCTCCTCTCCCACCAGTTGGTTCAGCGCCAGGGACAGGGTGGAACCCGGAAGGGCGGGCGCTGCCGTGACCACCACCATCATGGGGTGCCGGTGGAGTTCCTGGAGAGAGAGGACCAGGACATCGCGACTCGCCGGGTCCATGCGCTGGAATTCTTCCAGCACGATAAGGAGGGTTTCCTCCTCGGCGATGGCCCCGGTGAGATCGGCCAGGGCGTCGGCTACGGCGATGGGGGTGGGGACGGCACCGGCCGGGGAGGGTGATGGGGCGGAATCCCAGTTCTCCGCGAAGAGGTTGGGGTCGTTCGTGCGAGATGGGACCAACCGGCGGAGGATCTGCTCGCTAGCAATACTGGTGCCGGCCGCACCGGGACACTCGATGAGGCGGCTCACCAGGCGTCCGAGTCCGGTCCAGGGCTGATCGCCGCCGCTGCGGAGCCCACGCACCCGCACCACGGTGGCCCCATCGAGAGCGGCGGCGCGCTCCACCTCCTCCACCACCCTTCGCTTGCCGCTCCCGGGCTCGCCCACCAGCGTCACAACCTGAGGGGAGCCACTCTGCGCTCGGGCCCACCGGGCGAAGAGCTTGCCCCGGATCCCGCTCCGTCCGATCAGCGGAAGATCCCTGACGTGGGAGACGGCGCGTGGCAGGTGAGAGCTGTCCGGGCTTCCGGGATCGGGGGCCGTCGATCCTGCGGTCCGGTCCGAGGGGGTGCCGTGCTCACCTGGGCCTGAATCGGTGGCGGCTCCCCGGGGGCCAGGTCCCGGGGCTCCTCTCTTCTGGGACCCCGCTTCACTGGCCCCGGCCTGCCCTGGACCCCCCTCTCTCGACCCGGCTCCGCCCCCCCCGTCCGTGTGGACCGCTCCATCGTCCTCAGCGGTCCTCAAGGGCGTGTCCATGGGCCCGGGAGGGGACGTCCCCTCGCCGGCAGGGGACCTGGTCGTAGGGTCGGTGATCCCCGCCTCGCCGCTCCCCATGGACCGTCGAGCCGAGTGAACCTGTTCCCGCAGAAGATCCAACTCGGGCCAGGTCGGGTCGCTCAAGGGGGAGGCGCCGTCTGCGTCTGCCGATCCTTCCCGGTAGGCGCTCCCATCTCGCTCGGCCTCGGCCAGCGCACCCTCCGCCTCACCGGGGCGGTCCAGAAGCAGGAGGGTCTTGATCCGGACCTCGTGCGCGTCCCGTCGGTGCGGTTCCACGCGGAGAGCTGCCTCGAACCAGTGGAGGGCGGCGCCCGGACCGTCCCGTCGGACGCTACGGCGCCCTTCCTCCAGGAGGGCTCGACCGAGCCACCGCTCAAGCCGGTCCCGGATGTCCTCCGTCCAACGCTTCCACTCCCGGGAGCCGGGATCGGGAAAGAGGCGGAAGGGCGGGACGGACCAGAGAGCCATGGCGTCCTGGAGTCGCCCGTCCTCCACCAGCGCCCTGACCTCCTGCAGGTCGGTGGTGACCCGACCGGGCTGCAGACGAACGGGGTCCTGGGAGGCGAAGAGGTCATCCCCGTAGCGCTGCCGAAGCGTCCAGAGGGCCTGCCGAAGGGAACCTCGTGCCCGACGCTCCGGGCTCCCGGGCCACAGGAGCGCGGCCAACTCCTCGCGAGGCACGCCCTCGGAGTGGTGGGCCAGATAGACCAGGAGAGCGAGGGGTTTACCTCCGGGAAGGGCTGGGTCGCTCCCACCGGCACCCTGGGAATCCAGGGGTGCCAGAAGCCGAATCCTGATCCGTGGGTCCGTGGGCAAGGAGGATGTCGTTCAGAGGGGGTTCCGGGGCCTCCCCCTTCGCCATGTGGAAGATCCTACCCCATAACGACGGGTGCGGAAGCACCAAGCTCTTCGTTCAAGCTTGGAATATTTGCCGAAAAGTGAGGGGTCTGTCAAATCCCTGCGGGCGAAGGGGTCGGCCGGCAGGTGTGGCAGGGCCCGGGTCCGGGGCACCCCGGGGACCCATCTCAGGGCAGGGGGAGCGACTCCCGGGTGACCCGGACGCCGTCGGAGAACTCGACATGGAGCCCCGCCGTGCCTGGATCCCGTAGATGCACGTCGCCGCCCCGGATGCGCCCCAGGACCCGCCCCGTGGCGGCGTCGCGAAGGGTGATGAGCGGGTAGGCGTCGGCGTTCCAGCGGATCCGGAGGGCGACGCCCTCGCCCGACCGGGCCGAGCCATGGTCCGGGAGTGCACTCACACCGGACCGGGCGTCGCCCTCCTCCGGGAGGAAGCCCAGGCTCACCCGCTCAACCCGGAGCCGCGGCTCCGGATCCGAGGTCGCGGTGGCGGGGTCGGCAGTGGGGAGGGCCGGCTCCCGCGCGGACGCGGCGGCGGCTTCCACCACCCCCTCCGGTCCGTACACACCGTGCGCTCCCCGCTCCACCCGTCCCTCCGGTGACTCCAGGACGATACGGGCCAGGCGCTCCCGCTGGTGGGACGGCATGGGAATGAAGGTGAGGAAGCTCCGGAGCTCCTGGTCCAGCGCGTGGTCGTACTCCACCCCGGTCACGCCCCGCTCGAAGAGGAGGTTGCCGGCGCCGTCGTACCCCCGGACCACCGCGTCCTGGCGCGAGGTGGGGAGGGGGCGGGCCCGGAGTTCCAGGACCGGCTCGAGGCGGGCTCCGCCGGAGGGGCTCCAGTCGCCCCACACCAGGATGCCGTCGGCAGCCCCGCCCGTGGAGGTTTCGTCTCCGGTGAGGGCGCCGGAGCGGTGGGCTCCGGTGGCTGCGGCAGGGCCCCCTGCAGCCGCCAGCGGGGGCGCTCCGATGGGCCGGGCTTCCCGCATGGCCAGAACGGCGTCGAAGGTGTAGTCGCTGGACCACACCCCCTG
>PWZC01000128.1 GCA_003567615.1 Gemmatimonadota bacterium
AATCCAGACATCCTGTGTCTTTCTTCATCCGGAAGGCGTTCCGCTTCGGTCCTCTTCGGTTCAATCTCTCGAAGAGCGGAATCGGTGTTTCCGCCGGAATCACCGGGGCCCGGCTGGGCATTGATGGTCGGGGCCGCCCGTATGTGGCGGGAGGCCGACATGGTCTCTACTACCGGGAGCACCTCCGCCTGCCGGGGAGCACTGCCGGGGGAGCGGAAGGGCGCCCCGAAGGAAGATCTTCCCGTACCGGAGACCTGACCACGGTAGCCCCGAGCAGAGGGAGGGTCGAGCTATGGGAATCCACCGGGGCGACCTTCGCCCCCGACCGACGGGGGGCCCCGGAACCGGCGTCCGCGCCTGCCGATCCCGGATCTCCTCTCCTGCCATGGATCGCCGTGTCCATTCTCGGGGTCCTCCTCACCCTCCTCCTGGACGGGGCGGGCGCCGTGGTGGGGGTGCTGACCCTGGCCGGAGGTGCCGGCGGCGGGGTGTGGGCGCTGACCCGGGCACGACGAGTCCGGACGCTGGCGCAGGAGCTGGACACCATGGTGGCCGCGGGCCGATGGGATCCTGCGGTGGGCCGGAAGATCATGGCCAAGGCACGCATGGAACCGGGTCACCCGTCGCCGACCCGACTCCGATCCCACCTGGAGCGGGCTTACCACGAGGCGTGCGGAGCGCTGGCCACCGGAACACATGTGGACGAGGACGAGTGGGTCCTGATCACGGAGCTGGAAACGCTCCTGGGCGGCCCCTCCGACGAAACCCGAGCTGTTCGAGCCGACGCGCTCCGGGGGCTCATCGGGGTTCTCTCGGCCGATCACCGGATCTCCGACGAGGAGTGGGAGATCCTGGACCGGGTTCGGGTAGGCCTTGGGCTGGATCCGGTGGACCTGGAGGACGATCTGGACTTAGTGGGACGGCTCCGGGAGGCGGAACGGATCCGGATCGGCGAGCTCCCCGAGGTGGAGTCGCCGATCCGCCTGAGACAGGGCGAGACGGCGCACCTCACCAGTCGAGGTCGGCTCCTCAGAAACCGCCAGCTCCGGCGATTCCAGCGCGGGGGAGTTCCCCACGTGGTCCGGGGATGGGTGGTGGAACGGGAGGGCACCCTGCTCCTTACCGACCGGCGCCTCGTGCTCCTGGATGGTGGCGCGTACGAGATTCCACTGCGGGAGGTGCTGGACCTGGAGGTGGATCTGGACGACAATCTTATCCAGATCGTCCGCGATGGCCGGGCGAACCCCATTGTCGTCACGACGCCCCAAGCCCTTTCCGCCGGCACCCTCCTGGCTCGACTCACCGAGATGTAGCGATGCTTCTCCGCGCCCTCTTCTCCTTTCTTGCCCTCCTGGCACTTCCCGTCCTGGCTGGAGCCCACGCATCGGCTGCCGCCTCGCCGTCTTCGGGAGCAGGGGGATCGGTGCCCTCCACCACCGCCGCGACCCAGGAGGCCACACCGGCAACGCTCTGGTACTTCTGGCGCGAGGGGTGCCCCTTCTGCGACCAGGCCGAACCCTGGGTCGAAGCGCTGGACCAGCGATTTCCCGACCTGACCATCCAGAAGGTCGGCGTGACCCGGGACCCCATGGCCCAGGCCGTCTTCGTTCGGATGATGGAGGAGCGGGGCCGGCGGGCCTCGGCCGTTCCCACCTTCATCCTGGACGACGAGGTCTGGGTGGGATTCTCCGAACCGCTGGCGGAAGACGTGGAGAACGCCGTGGCGGCCAGGTTGGGGGCGGAGGAACGGAGTCCGAGTACGGGAGCCTCGGTGCTGGATCTGGGCCCGCTGGGCCGGATCAATGTGGCCCAACAACCCATGGCCGCCGCCACGGCACTCATCGCCTTCGTCGACGGATTCAACCCGTGCTCGCTCTGGGTGCTGGGGGTGCTCCTGGCCATGATCATGGGAACCGGCTCGCGGAGCCGGATCGCCGCCGTGGGCATCACCTTCCTCCTGGTGACGGCCACCATCTACGGGGCCTTCATCGCAGGGGTATTCGCCGCCATGGCGGTGGTTGAGCAGATGGGGTGGATCCAGGTGGCGGTGGCCATCCTGGCGCTGGGGTTCGGCCTCATCAACGTGAAGGACTTCCTGGCCTTCAAGCGCGGCCCCTCCCTCACCATCCCGGACCGCTTCAAACCCCGTATCTACCGGGGAGGACGTGCGATCCGGGAGGAGCGGTCCCTCCCGGCCACCCTGGCCATCACGGTGGCGCTGGCGGCGGGGGTGGCGCTGGTGGAACTCCCCTGCACCGCCGGCTTTCCCGTGATCTGGACAACCCTGGTCACCGAGGCCGGCGTCCAGGGGGCGGGCTTCGCCAGCCTGCTTCTCCTCTACGTCGGCGTCTACCTCTCGGTGGAAATCGCCATCCTGGTGGCCGCAGTGGTGACGCTGAAGGCCACGCGGCTCCAGGAGCGGCAGGGCCGCACCCTCAAGCTCTTCGGCGGGATGCTCATGATCGCCCTGGCCGTGGTGCTGCTGGTGGATCCCACACTCATGGAGACCCTCACCGGATCACTGGCCGTGGTGGGAGGGGCCACGGCGGCCTCGTTGGTGGCGCTGGTGGTGGACGGCAAGCTCCGGGGACGCGGGCGGGAGGCCCGGAGCTGAGGTGCCGCGGGTGGGAGGCCCCCACGCGGAGGCCCTCCCACCCGCGGACAGAGGGAATCAGCGGCGCCCGGCCGCCGACATCCCACGGTTCAGCGCTTCCGCCGTCCCCGGGGTGATCCCACCGGCGCCCCCCACCGTCACGAAGCGGAAGCCCTGGGAGATGCGCTGCTCCACATTCCCAGCTCCCGTGGTGAGGCCGCAGGGGATGTTGTGGGCCAGGCAGCTGGCCAGAACCGTCTGGATGGCCGCCTCCACATCCGGATGCCCCGTGTTGTCGCCGTAGCCCATCTGGGTGGCCAGATCCAGGGGCCCGATGAAGATGGCTCCCACGCCGGGCACGGTGATGATCTCCTCGATGTTGTCCACCGCCTCGGGCGTCTCGATCTGGATGGCGGCCAGGAGTTCACCGCGGGGGTTCAGGGGCCAGACGTCGGCCCGCTGGAAGTACTCTCCGCCGGAAATCCCCCAGAACCAGGTGGCCACGCCGGGCGACCGACCCCGCCATCCGTGGGGCTCGGCGATGTCGGAGCCCCGGGGCCGGGGATAGCGCATGGAGGCCACGGCGTGGACGGCCTCATCCCGGTTGTTGATGAAGGGGAACATGATCCCGAAGGCGCCCATGTCCAGCGCCTGCTTCACGATGAAATCCAGCATCTCCCGACCGTTCTGCGGAACCCGGACGATCGGGGGGACCGCCATCTGGAGATGACCGTTGCGCACGATGGAGGCCTTGTCCGTCATCCCCAGGAGGAAGGCCTGCAGCGTCTCCGAGCTCCAGGGCCCGTGCTCCATGTCGATGAGGACGAAGTCGAGCCCCGAACTGGTCAGGGACCGGGCGTTGGCCAGGGAGAAGTCCCCGTTGAAGATGCCGAAGGTGGCTTCTCCCCGATCCAGGGTTTCGATGGTGCGGTTCAGACGGATGTCCTGGCCCGAGGCCTGGGCCTGTACCTCGGCGACGGGAACGGCCGCGGCCAGAACGGCCGCGGGAACGAGCAGAGAGCGTCGGATGGCGGCAGCCGCGTGGCGCATGGCAGATCACTCCGAAACAGGTGAGGTGGAGCCGTGAGCGGAACACGGATCTCCGCCCCGGCCGGTGGATCGACCCGCGGACCCCCGAGACGAGGGGATCCACACTACCGGGCACACTAGGGCCGGAGGCGGCTTCGGCGCCAGCCCCCGCCCCGCTTGCCGACCCCGGGAACGGGGCTTACGATTTGCCCCGTCGGTCCGCTGATGCCCCGCCCCCAAACGGAAAGGTCCCCGTGAATCGCCATCCAGCCACCCCTCTTCTGCCGCTCCTGGTCGTCTCCTCTTTCATGCTGGCCGGATGCGACGACGCGGCCACCACCGCAGATGCCGGCTTCGATGCCCGGGCCGCAGCCGCGGTCTCCCCGGCGGGCACCTACGGGAGCCATGCCCTGCCCGGCGATCCCGTCATCCCCATTGAAAGCCTGCAGGAAGATTACGCCCACCTGGCCGAGACCCCCCGCGCCAACCCCGACGTGTCCTACTACGTACGCTACCTGGATGGCGGGGAGGCCCACTATGGGGCCCTGGAGGGCGAGACCATTCACCAGCTCTCGTCCCATTACTTCGACAGCCCCTCTCGCACCGGTGAGACGGTGGATCTGATGGACGTCCGCCTCCTCTCGCCGCTGGATCCGGACCGGGTTTCCAAGATCCTGGGGGTGGCGGTGAATACCATGCGACCGCAGCTCGCGGATCTGCCCTCGGAGGCTCATCCGCGCTGGTTCGCCAAGCTCCCCAACTCCATCATCGGTACCGGCGACGGGATCGAGCTTCCCGCCTAGGCAGGGAACCTCAACTATGAGGCGGAGCTGATCCTCGTCATCGGGCGTGAGGCCCGCCATGTATCGGTGGAAGAGGCACCGGACTACATCTGGGGCGTGACGGCCGGGAACGACATGAGCGAGAACACCTGGTACGGCGAGGGAGCGGGCCGGGAGGGGCCGACCCGCCTCATCTCCAAGGCGACAGACACCTGGGCCCCCATGGG
>PWZC01000069.1 GCA_003567615.1 Gemmatimonadota bacterium
GCCCCCATTCCGACCCGGTCATTGAAGAAGAGCTGCCGCATCTCGTCCGGCACGGGCCCATCGTCCTTCCAGAAGCCCTGATAGAGCTGCTCCAGCGACCAGAGCTCGTTGGTGAATCCCACCGCACCCAGGGCATCGTAGGCCCAGTCCAACGTCCCCCCGTACACGGTGTACAGATCGGCCCAGATGGTCCAATACCGGTAGTAGGGGAGGATGAGTTCGCCCCGCTCACCGATGTAGTCGAAGGCCCGAAGGTCCCGTGACGGGTAGGCTCCGGAGCCTCGGTAATACTGGGATCCAGGCCCCTTCAGGATCATCCCCCCGAAGTTGTGCCACGACTGGGTGGCGGCCACGTTGGGGCGCTGCTTCAGGAACTCTCCCATGGCCCGTGTTTCAGGGTTGGAGAAGGGATAGCGGTAGGCCCCCCCCTGGATATGGGACGGCTGCCAGTCCACCGGGAAATCCCGATTCATGTCGTAGCCGCCGAAGCCGTCCTCGTTTCGCCGACCGTCGCCGTCCAGGTCCGTCCCCTCGCTCCCCAGCAGGATGTAATCACCCCGCTGCCCCGGCGGCGCCGGGATCATGAGTCGCGCATCCAACGGTGACTCGATGTGGGTCCCCTGCCCCGGAACGTACTTCCGCATCTGCAGGATCTCCCGGTTGCCCGTGAGATCCTCGGGCGGATCCTCGTTGGCGCGCCCATCTCCGTCCACGTCGAAGGGCCGATTCCCCGTCCTGCTGGGTCCACCCCGGGTGAAGAAGACCTCCCGGGCATCGGCATTGAGGAGGGGGAGGATGTAGAACGCCCGTTGATCCACCAACTCCCGCACCTTGGGGAGGTGGTCGTAGTTTTCCATGAGGAACCAGATCAGGTACAGGTTCACCTCCGTAGCCTGTACCTCGTTCCCATGGATACTGGCCTCGGCGAAGAAGGCGGCCTTCTCGTCGTGGGCCCCGGTTTCAGGATTGTTGATGGTGACAAGCCAGATGTCCCGGCCCTCCCAGGTCTGACCAATGCTCTCGAGTGTCAGGAACTGGGGCCAGGTGGCCACCATCCGCTCCAGGATCTCGGTCATCTCGTCGTACGAATGGTACCGGTCCCACCGGATGTTCACCTGGGGTTCCCGGTCCGGCTGGGAAAAGGGCTGGGCCGCCAGAGGAGCCGCCAGCGCGGCCAGGATCAGGAGCATGAAGCCGGTCAGGAGGGAACTCCGGACCGGATGTCGGCGAATCGCTCGAATCGGGGTCATGGTCTCGGCCTCCCTCAGGGCAGGGTGATGGTGGTGGACTGAAGCCCGCCGGCCCGCTCGGCGAAGAGCTCCATGGGAATACGTGTTCCCGGCGCCGCTTGCACCAGCCAGGTGAAGGTGTGGCGACCTCCCATCCCATGGATCCGCGGGATCTGCTGCTGGATGTCGCCGCTGAGGATGGTCATACCGTCCGTGGGAAGGAGCCGGGCCGTGATGGGCCGGTTCGTCCGGACCCGCACCCCCATCTGGAGATGGGTGGGGAGGTACTGGTCGTTCACCACCGTGGCGGCCACCTCATAGACATGATCGCCCCGGGACTCTACGGTCACCTCCTGGATTTCCAGCTCCGGAAGCTGGTGCCCCAACCAGAGAGCGAACTCGGCGTGGCTCCGGACCAGGTCTCCCAGCATCTCCGCCGGAGGGTTCACCCGGGCATTGGGAAGGAAGCCGCCCACCTCCACCTCCCCCAACTCCGGATGCTGGGCCGCCGTCCAATCGGTGAACCCGTCGATGCCCAGCTCGTCGAAGTAGGCCAGCCAGCGGTGATCCCGGGTGGCCCCCGTGTTCCGCGACGGAGCCGGGCTGGCACCCCCGGCCGAACCGGCCCGCGTGCCGGTGAAGGCGGCGCTCCCCATGGGTCCGAGACCCAGGGAACCGGAGACCTCGTTGCCGGAAATGGTGCCGCTGGCTGAGATGGTGCCCATCTGGGGCACATCACCGGTAAGCTGGAAGCGGCCCGCCTGGCCGGTCCCGGTGAGCTGGACCGACCCGGCCGGGCTGTCCAGCACCCCGGAGAGCTCCTGACCTTCCCGGGTCAGGGTGAGGGTCGCGTCCAGAGGCTGCCCCTCCACCGAGGTCTGGATGGCCCAGGTCCCGGCCGGATCGTTCGAGCTTCCGCCTGCCGGCGCTCCGGGGGCAGCTCCGCCCGAAGCCCCCTGGCCCGGGAGGGTCCAGACCGGCGTGGTCCACGAGGGTAGGCCAACCTGGTAGTAGGCATACTGGGGGAAGGAGCCGGCCTCCCCCTCCTCTCCCTCACCGGTGAGCCCGGTGATCTCGGTGAAGCGATCCGCCACATACTCATAGTAGGGGCGATCTTCCCCCAGGATGTTGGTCGGAACGGAGGGGGGACCCGGCGCCACTCCCTCGGGAGGCGTGCGCTGAGCCGGAGGCGCAGAGCGGAGGTTGTCGTACGGAGAGAAGGTGACGACAGCGGCGATGTTCACCTGGTCGAACAGGAAGTCCGCCAGCGCCCGCGTCTCCACCTCGCTCACCTGATGGGGCCCCACATGGGGCTGGAAGTAGAGATATTCGTGGGGGAAGTTGCGGTTGAGGTTCCCCCCGTCCGAACCCATGGCCACATAAGCGTCCGCATCGGCCGGATCAATCCCCTCCACGTGGAGGGAGAAGAGCCCCCGTTCGGCCCGGGCGCGGTTTGCCTCCCTGGCCAGCCGGGGCTCGTCAGGATCGGGGATGAGGGTGCCCTCCGGGTCAGGGACCCGCATGAGTTGCACACGGCCGTTCCCGCCCAGGTCCCGGCCCAGCTCCCGGATGTTCATGCCACCCTGCTGGGGAGCCGAGGGATGGGGCTTGTAGGGGATCTCGTAGTCGGGCATGGACCACACGAACTCCGCCCCGTCCGGATTCATACGAGGCAGGATGTAGACGGTCCGCCGCTCCAGGAGCGAGGTGATCTCATCCACCTCCCCGTATCCGGAGGCCAGATGCTCAGCCAGGTGGACGGCCGCGCTGCTCCCGACCAGATGGTTTCCCTCGAGGTTCGCCACGACCAGGAGAGCCGGCCGGGAATCGGGGTCCCGATCTCCCGGCGCCGCCAGGGTGAGGCGCCAGATTTCCCGTCCCTGGTCGGACCGCGTCAGTTCATCCAACGTGACCAGTGACGAATGCCGGCTCGCCAGGCCTTGCAGCTCACGGCTGAGTTCCGCGTGATCGAGGTAGCGCTCTCCTGCCGATTGTGCCGTCACCGCGGCAGGCACGGGCAGGAGAAGTGCGAGAACGAGGGGGACCTTCAGAAGACTCCAACCAGGGACTCGGCTCATAACGGACTCCTGTGGGGGTCGATGGTGTGATGGGGCGGGCCCGCTCCAGATACGCCGAAGGCTACTGGGAAATGGGCTCGGGGGCCAACTCCGCCAGGGTCACGGCAAGGAGGAGGACGGCCTGTGTCGCCGGCAGGGCGCTGGGAATGTCGGCCCATTCGGAAAGGGTGTGGTTCTCCCCGCCCAACGACCGGCCCACGGCGATGGAGGGGATTCCCCGCACCACCCCGGCGTTGGCGTCGGTGGAGCCTGACGGCCGTAGCTGATTCCCCAGCTCCAGGTGGCCGTAGATGGACTCGGCCGTGACCACCAGGGGATGCACCCGACGGTCGGCGAGCTGCTCCTCGGTGCCGCCGGCCTGACTCCGGCTGTCCACCTCCATGCTCCACTCCACCCCGTGGGCTTCGGCCGCCCGGGCCACCCGCGATTCGATCTCGGCGTCGAGGGAGTCCAGGAGGATGGGATTCACCGATCGGAGGTCCATGCTGAAGGAGGCTTCCTCGGGGATGGCGTTGAAGATGGATCCGCCCCCCAGCATGCCCACGTTGTAGACGGCGCCGCCTCGTCCCTCGGGAATCTCGATCTCGTAGATGGCGCGGACCGCGTCGGCCAGAGCCCGGACCGGGTGCGGTCGGCCAGCCGATTGATTGGTATGGGACCCATCGGCGTGGAACCGATAGATGGTCCAGTAGATTCCCAACGCCCCGTATGAGATGGAGCCAAGACCGCCGTCGATGGCCACAAGCATGTCGGCCACCCCCTCGTTCTCCTCGAGCCAGTGTACCATGCCCTTGAGTCCGATCTCCTCCTGTACGGTACCGATGAAGATCAGGTCGCCCCGGGTCTGGACGCCGGCGCTGTTGAGAGCGCGGATCACCGCCAGCATGTTGGCCACCGCCGCCGAGTTGTCCCAGATGCCCGGCGCCCGGAGCACGTCCCCGTCCCGGTGCACGGTGACATCGGTTCCCATGGGGAAGACCGTATCCATGTGGGAAGCGAAGACCAGTGTGGGGCCGTCACCCACGCCTCTCCGGATTCCCGTCACATTTCCCAGGGCATCCACGCTCACCTCAAGCCCCTCGGCCTCCATCTGGGCGGCCACGTAGCGGCCTCGCTCCTCTTCCATCCGGGAGGGTGCCGGGATCTCATTGATGTGGATCCACTCCTCCACCTGATCATCGAAGTGCTCTTCGAGCCATTCCAACGCCCGGGACACCGAGGAGACTTCCATGACCCCGGTGGAGAACCGGTTGGCCTCCGGTGGAATCTGAGGGGGCGTCTGGGCTTGAATCGCCGTAGACGTGAAGGAGAGGCCAAC
>PWZC01000263.1 GCA_003567615.1 Gemmatimonadota bacterium
GCGGCGCGCCATCGCGCCTGGACGACATCAACCCTGAATCCATCGAGCGTATCGAGATCCTGAAGGGCGCCGCCGCGGCGACGCTCTACGGGACCCAGGCCTCAAACGGTGTCATCCAGATTTTCACCAAGCGGGGCCAGAGTGGCGCCGCCCGATACACCGTGAGCATGGACCAGGCCTTCAGTACCTACCCGCTGGGGCGTATGGACAACCACGCCGGATTCGTCACCTCGATGGAGGGGAGCGGACGGGACCGCGGTGTGGTGGGTGTCCGGGAGCGATGGGGCCTTGATGTACAGCCCTACGAGGTGTTCGAAGTGGACATGTTCTCGCCCTTCTTCGGAACCGGACACGCCCAGACGTACTCCGCATCGGTGGCTGGTGGCACGCAGGCACTGACCTATTTCGTGTCCGGTCGCTACATCAACGAAGATGGTCCCTACGACGGGTCGGACTTCGCGGCTCCCGGCTTCCGGGTGGCCAACGACGAGAACTGGCGGGCTCAGTTCAACGCCAATGTGGAAATCTTCCCCATGGAAGACCTGCGGGTCCGGTTCTCATCAAGCTACACCGAGGGCTATCACTCCACGGTGGACAACAACAACAACATCTTCGGCGTCATCTCCAGCATCATCAACAGTCGGCCGGAGCGGGCCACCCAGTCGAACCTCTTCGGCTCGCCGGCCTTTGCCACCAGCCGCGAGAACTTCCACCGTCTCACCGAGCAGGACCTGCAGCGCTTCGGTGGGGCCATGACCGCAGCCTACCAAGTGACGCCCACCATCGCTCTGGATGCCACGGTGGGTGTGGACTTCGTGAATCAGCGAGCTACCCGCTTCTTTCCCTTCGGCTGGAACGTAGACAACTTCACCGGTTCCAACATCCTGGGTGCCCGGACCGTCAGTGACCGGAACCACCGCGAGGTGACGCTGGATGTGAAGGGGCGTTGGAGCGGCTCCCTGAGCGACCAGTGGACTGTGGATGTGGTGGCGGGGGGTCAGGGCTTTCTGACCCAGACCAAGTCCCAGGTGGGGAGCGGGAACGAGTTCCCCGGACCGGGGCTCGAAGTGGCCGGCGCCGGAGCCCTCCAGTCCGTGACCGAGACCTTCTTCGAGGAAGCCAATGTGGGCCTCCTGGGTGAGGCCCAGTTCGGCTTCCGCGACTTCGCCTTCTTTACCGTGGGGGGGCGCTACGACGAGAACTCCGCCTTCGGTGAGACCGCTGGTGGCGCCTTCTACCCCAAGTTCAGCACCTCCATCATCCCCAGCCAGCTCGACGGCTGGAGCGGTGACCTTGTCTCGACCCTTCGCGTTCGTGCCGCCGTAGGTCAGTCCGGCCTACAGCCCGGCGCCTTCGATCAGTTCACCACCTTCTCGCCCCTGGCCTCGGTCCTGGGCTCGGGCGTCGCCCCCTCCAACCTGGGGAATGCGGACCTGCGACCCGAGGTCTCGCTGGAGTGGGAGCTGGGTTCGGAGATCGGTGTCTTCCAGGACCGGGCCTCCATCGACTTCACCTACTGGAACCGGACGGTCACCGACGTGCTGGTGGACCGTCAGTTCCCGACCTCCGGCGGCTTCCGCTTCCCGCAGCTCGACAACATTGGTGAGCTGAAGGCCTGGGGGCTCGAGATCGGAGCTGACGTCCGAGCCGTTTCCCGGCCCAACTTCTCGGCCAACGTCTTCGCCAACGGCGCCTTCCTCCGCGAGGAGATCACCGATCTCGGCGGGGCACCGGCACTGAAGGTAGGTGGCTCCTACAGCCGTTACCGTCAGTTCACCAAGGAGGGCTTCCACCCTGGGGCCTTCTTCGGGCCCATCCTGGATGAGAGCGTCGAGTTTCCCGGCCACCTGGGGAACTGCCAGCCCCTTTCCCAGTCCGAACTGCGGGAGTGGGCGTCCGTGCCCCGGAATCCCAGTGCACTCCAGCCCTTTGTCCTGGAGTGTGGCACACCTGAGATGCTTCTCAACTACCTGGGGAAGCCGGTTCCGGACTGGCAGGGCTCCTTCGGCACCAACATGACCTTCTACGGGAACTTCACCCTCAACACCCTCTTCGAGTACCGGGCGGGGAACTTCCACATCCACGACCTGAGCGGTGCCTTCCGCCGTCAGCACCCCCTCATCGGTCGGAACATCAGGGCCGCCGCCGAGGTGGAGGCCACCATGCTTAACCCGGCGTCTACTGTGGATGAGCGTGTCGCCGCCGCCGAGAAGTGGGTGCGCGAGCTCCAGGCCCTCTCACCCTATGACGGTCTGAATGAGATCCACGAGGCAGACTGGGTCCGTCTGCGCGAGATGAGCCTCACCTATCGGGTTCCCACTGAGTGGGCCGAGCGGGTGGGCGCGTCCAATCTCTCCATCACCATGGCGGGCCGGAACCTGGCTATGTGGACCAAATTCCCGGGCCCGGACCCTGAGCTGAACTTCGTCTCCAGGGGTGACGGTGGTGGACTGACCAACAATTTCGGTGAAGGAACCGTGTCCTGGGGTGTACCCCTCCCCCGCCGGATTTCCTTCTCGGTCCGGGCGGGTTTCTGATGCCTGGCCTGATGAAGTGCTTCGGCCTGAGCGGGAAAGAGGAACCCACACGAGGAGGATTGGACGTGTCCATACGACGAAAGACCACGCCCCTGCTAGGGCTCGTTCTGGCGCTAGGGGTCGCCGGCTGTGACGGACTCCTGGACGTGGAGAATCCCAATAGCCTGGTGCAGGAGGACCTGGAATCCCCGGCGGCCGCAGGCGCGCTGGCCAACGGGGCCTTGGCCACCATGAGTCGGGCGTGGGGATACATGGTGCTCATTCACGGCTCCGCCTCCGACGAGCTTGAGTTCGTCGGCTCCCGGAACGCCTGGATCCAGCTCCAGGAGGGAGGCCTAAGGGATGCCGCCAACGAGTTCACGGTGGAGGCCTTTCCGTTCATCAACGAAGGACGGTGGATGTCGGATGAGGCTGTGCGACAGCTCACCATCTTCGATCAGGCCGGACAACTGGGGAACCGATCGCTTCTGGCCCGTTCCCACCTGTACTCGGGAATGATCTACACCCAGATCGCGGATCTCTGGGAGGACTGGGTGATCTCGGACCGACGGGCGGAGGCGCCACCCATCGGCCCCGGGAACATGACCCAGATGTACGACACGGCCATCCAGAACCTGACCAGGGCTCTGGAGATCGCCAACTCGGAGGGGAATGCAGCGCTGGCTCAGCAGATCCGAGCCCAGCGGGCGCGGACCTATCATGCCCGGGCTGTACGGGGACTCATCACCCCGGCGGGCTCCACCCCTTCGAATCCGTTGGTGAACGACGCACAGGCCGTGGCCGACGCTCAGGCGGTCCTTGCCCAGGTTGAGCCCAGTTGGAGCTTCCGATTGGAGTTCAGCTCCGCTACCGTGAGCAATCTGTGGGGTGCGTGGGTGAATGAGCGCCTCGAGCTCCGACCATCCATTCTCTACGTCGAGCCCGACGCTACGGATAAGCAGGTGGAGGCCGTAACGCTGGAAGATCCCATTGACGGCGTTGTGGACCCCTTCCTTGAAGCCACCCTTCTGGAGGCGACGGGATCGAGGCAGTTCGGCCCCGTCACCGTGGTGTCCGCCCGGGAGCTGCGCCTGATCCTGGCCGAGGCAGCGCTGGCCACCGGCGATACCCAGGGCTTTGCAACCCACATCAACGCCATCCGGAGCCAGGATGGACTAACCGCCTGGGACGGCCAAATCGGTGCGCAGGACTTGCTGCAGCACACCCGGATGGCCAATCTGTACAATACGGGTCGGCGGTTGAACGACCACTACCGCTTCGGAACCCAGTCTCCCTTCTGGGGATCGAGCCAGGATGCCGCGACCCGGCCTGGAACGCTCCTGCCCATCGCGCAGATCGAGCGCACTGCCAACTGCTTCATCCTGGGAACGTGCTGAGTCTTCGTTTCAAACGCTTTCGCCGCGCCGGTCCGGGTCCTTCGGGGCTCGGGCCGGCGTTGGTCTTGGTGCTTCTGGTCTTCGGACTGGCCGGGTGTTTCTCCTACCAGCCGGTGCTGGACGGCAACCCCGAGCCTGACGCCGAGGTGCGCCTGCGACTCTCGGCACCGGCGGCAGTGACCGTCTCGGAGCGGACCGGCCGCTCCATCCGCAGTGTGGAGGGGACGCTTCTGGCGGCAACCACCGACTCCCTCACCGTGGAGGTGCGGTGGGGAGCCGTCTACGCCGGCACCCCCTTCGAGGGGCGCAGAGACGTCCTGGCCTTCCACCGCTCCGAGGTGCTGGAGATCGACCGTCGGGAATTCTCCCGCACGCGCACGGGGATTGTCGTCACCGGCCTCGCCGGGGCAGCGCTCCTGATCCTTCGATCCTTTCTCGGCGGAGGCGGCGATGCAGGCGGCGTTGGGCCCGGCCCCGGCGACCCTCTCTGACCATGGGAGGCCGTGCCATGGGAGGCCGTGCCATGGGAGGTCGTGGTTGCGGTTTCCTTCTCGTCACCCTTGTCACTCTCACCGCCTGCGGTGACGCGCCGCCCCCCGATCCCGACGGATTCCACCACCCCGATCGACTCCTGGGCTCCCTGGACCCGGGGTATGTGGGTGACCAGGGGTGCCTGCCCTGCCATGCGGATCTGGTGGAGC
>PWZC01000084.1 GCA_003567615.1 Gemmatimonadota bacterium
CACCCGCCGACGTACGCTCTCGCCCGTATAGGTCCCGCTCGCGAAGGTGAAGCCGGCGTCCAGGGCAACGGGGATCCGCTTGAACCCGCTGGACTGGGCATTCTGAAGGGCGTCCACACCGTCCAGCACGTTGGCCACGGGGATCCGGATCACCGGTGGGAAGGTCTCGGGCGCATCGGGCACGGCCACCTCCTCGAAGGTGTCCGGATCCCCCTCCACCAGGACCATGGAGGGCCCGAAGACGGGCACCAGCGCAAAGAATCCGAATCGTCGGTGGACGATCTCCATGTTGGGCACCTGGGGGTTGTCGATGTCCCGGGAATCGGGGACGTCCACGTACATCTCGAAGTCCGCGCCACCCAGGTTCACCGGCGAGGCGGGGTTCCCGTTGGGATCGTCCCGGTGATCCAACCCCTGCTGGGCGATGATGAGCCCCTCACCCGGCGCCACCGGGACGTCGGTAGAGCCGCCGGGAATCCGCCAGATGGCGTCGGCGTAGACGTGGTCCTGATCATCCTGGAACGGCGTGGGCTGGCTTGCGGGATTGATCTGGCCCGACACCCCGAAGATGGGTGCCAGCATGAGGCCGCCTGCATACAGGGTGTCAGTGGAGTTGTTGTAGATCTCGAAGTACTGGTCGAAGAAGTAGTTCCCGCCGGCCGGGGTGCGCGAGCCGGTGTAGTACATTTCGCTGATCACCCACCCCCCGACCGGGGAACCGGTGAGTTGGAGGGAGAAGGCGGCGCCCGCCGCTCCTGAAGCCACGGTCTGGCCGGAGAGGACGGCGTTCAACTCCACCGTAGCCCGGTTTCCGGTGAGTTCGAAGGTGCGACCCTCGTCCAGGCTGATGGAGGCGCTCAGGTCGTAGGCCCCCGGGATCACCTCTTCGAATCGGGCCGTCCCGGTGGCATCGGTGGTGGCCGTCTCCTCGTCGCCGCGCTCGAGGCTCCGGAGGACGACCTGGGCCCCCTGCGCCGCCTCCACGGCGTAGCTTTCGGGGAAGAGGACTTCGACGGCCACATCCAGCGTCTGCACCGATGTGGAATCGGAGTCACAGGCCGCAAGACCCAGGGTGAGGAAGGCGCCCAGCGCCAGGGCGCCGGGAACGGAGAGTCGGAAGGAGTTCGTCATGGTATTCGTGGGTTGGATAGATGCGCCGGCTCGGGCCGGCGAGGAGTTCTCCTGATCACGCCCTCTCAGCGCCATCCCCCCACGCGGCCGGTCACCTCAGCCCCGAAGAAGAGGGGAGGATTCCGGCGTTCGAACCCGGTCCCACGACGGCGTTCGTGGAGGGGACGATGGGAAAGCGCGTTGTTCAGGAAGAAGGACAGCTCGAGGCCGGCGGGAAGCGCCTTGGAAAGCCTCAGGTTCAGCATGGGGAGGGGTGGACGGCGTTCCTCCACCCCGGCGGTCTCCGGAAGGGTGCGCCGCAGGTCACGGAAGGCCTCGGAGCGGGCCTCTTCGGGAGTGAGCGAGGTGACCCGGGCCGCCCGGTCCACGAAGCCCTCCGGGTACGGAGTGATCCCAGTGGCCCGGTCCCGGTCCCACCAGACGGTCTGGAGCGAACCGGTGAGCACCATTCCCACCTCGGGAACACGGTGGATCAGGTGGAGTGTGGTGGTGGCCCGCTCGCGCCGCGTGCCGCTGGAGGGGTAGACCCCAGCCCGCTCCGCCGGCCGGGAACTCCCCACGAAGGCCCAGACGTCGATGGTAGGGGCTTCGTTCCGGGCCCGGGTCCGGAACCACCCTCCGGTGAGGGAGAGGCTGGTCCGCGCGGCGGACCACTCGGGAAGGTCCAGGGTGAGTTCCAGCCCCCGTGTGTCGTAGGCCCAGGTAGGAGCCGGCACGTCGTAGGCTGTGAAGAAGGTGTCCACCCGTGCCGGATCCGGCGCCACCACCGGTGGCCTCCCCGCTGGGGTCTCCAGCACCTGGAAGCGTTCAACCGGGAACGACACCAGCGCCCGGTCCCACCCGTAGGCGCCGCGGGTCCGTTCGTGGAAGAGGGTCAGGTGGGCATCCACACCCCGGAGTGGATGCCCCACCGGGCTCCGGGCCCCCCGCCAGGAAAGGCCCCCTTCCACCTTTCGGGTCGTGAACGAGCGCGCGCCCTCGTTGGACGGCTCCACCACCCGGGTGGTGAGGATGAGGAGGCGCTGCGCCGCATCGGGGTGGTAGTAGTTGAGGTTGACCAGATCGAAGTAGCGGGGCCCGGGGAAGAGGTAGGCCAGGGGCGGCGCCTTGGCCAACCGACCGGCCCCGGCCCGGAGTGCCAGCGCGGGGAGGGCGTCCGGGGCCGGAATGATCTGGAGATTGCCCCGAGGCTGAAGTTCGGTGCCGAACTGTCCGGAGAAGGGACCCCGGGGGTTCACGTTGTCGAAACGGAGCCCGGCCTCGAGTTCCACCTCACGCCCCAGGAGCGAACCGCTGAGCCGGTCCTCCAGGTATGCCGAGATGATCTGGAGCGCCGGAACATCGCTGTAGGCCCGGGGCCGATCGCCCACCGAGTAGTTCTTCCGCGGAGGTGTGGCCAGATCGAACCGCCGACCGTCGCCCCGATTCTCGTCGTGGCGGAATTCCAGGCCGGCGCGTAGGCGGTGACGCCAGCCGCCCAGTCCGCCACGAGCCTCACCTTCCACTCTGGCGTAGGCGTGGATGGGCCGTCCGTGGACGGTGGTGCGGTTCAGGTACTCGGACGGACCGTACTCCGCCACCATGGTGGTGTCGGAGAACGCCGTGGCGATGGGCGAGATGCTCCGGTTCACCAGACTCTGGTAGGAGCCCTCCTGATCCTCCACCGACCCGGACGCGGTCCAGGTGAATCGCACCCGGTCGTTCAACCGCTCCGGCTCCCACTCCCCGGACAGGGTGGCGCGCACGCCCCGATCCAGCGCCCGCTGCTCCCGCTGCTGTCGGAAATCGTCCGGATCCCGACGCCGTTCGTCCAGGGTTCGGAAAGCCTGTAGACGCAGGCTGTTCCGCAGGGTCCCCCCCGCCAACTCCGGGCTCCGCCAGGCCAGGTTCACCGTCCCGCGGTCGTACCCCTCCACCGGCTGACGCGGATCATTCTGGGAGGCGGTGTAGACCACCGTGGCGGACCAACCGCTCCGCTCCACCCCGTCGCCCCCCCCCGCCGTGCCGGAAATGTCGAAGAGGGTGGGGTTGAGCCGCGTCCGAACCTCCGGCTCCCGGGCCCCGATGCGGGTCCGGAGGAGGATGGCCCCGGCGGTCACCTCCCCGTGGCGCACCGACGGGACCCCGCGGATGACCTCCAGCGACTCGATCTCGTCGGGAGAGATGCGCCGCAGGTCCGGTGCACCCCCTGCCGTGGAGGAGAAGGGGGGCGGCGACTCGGGCCCGGCGTTCAGGATGGTGAGGTCGGTCTGGAGATTGGCGGCGTTGGAAAGGGGTGCTCCGTCCACGACGAGCGCCGTCCCCAGTGCCGCGGCACGACCGGCGGCGGCCGTTGTGGGAAGCTGCCGGAGAAGGGGTTGGCGAGCCCCGGCCAGCGACGGGTTGGTGGAGATCTGTCCCGGAAGCAACTGGAAGAGATCCGCCAGGCTCGAGGCCTGGAGGTGCTCGATGGTGGCCCGGTCGATGCGGGACGTGGAACCGGAGCTTCCCCCGCCCCGTCCCTCTTCCGCCAGGACCTGGATCCCCGGTAGCTCCAGCGCCCGCCGGGCCAGACTCAGCTCCATTTCCGGAACGGGTCCTTCCGCCGGGATCCGAACGCTCCGCTCCAGCGGTGCGAAGCCCATGGTCTCCACCCGGAGCCGGTGCTCCCCCGCCTGGCGGGCCGGGAGACAGAAACGCCCCTGGGCATCGGTGAGGACTCCACCCTGCTGGTCCTCCCACCGGACGAGGACTCCTGGCAAGAGGGCTCCCTCGTCCGCGTCCCGCACCAGACCACAGAGGGGTCCGCCGTCCGGGGTCGCGGCAAGGATCCCCGGAACCAGCAGGAGCAGGAGCAGGAGCCAGGACCGAACCAGGCACACGATGAACCGTGCTCCCACGGGGTCGTGGTCAGCGACTCGGACGCTGCCAACAGGTGCCAGCGCTGGAACGGACCGGGTTGGGTTGGAGGCCACGAGTTCCTCAAGGTGGCGCCTTCGCGATGGATGGAGGGTCGGGCGGGCGAACGCCGTCCCTCTTATCAATGATGAGTTACGATTATCATTCTGATCGTCTCGCGAATCAAGCCCATGCGATCCGTGGCTTGAGGGCCATCGAGCTCCCCGAGATGTCCATGTATTGGTCGGACCAGGTGTACGCCATCCACGATGTGCCCCCGGGGACACCCGTGTCGGTGGAGAACGGGATCCAGTACTACGCACCGGAGGGAAGCCGAAGAGCGGGAGTGCGCCATGCAGGCGCCTTTGGCCATGGGGGACCAGGCCCGGCTGGAAGGGGCGATCCTGAACCTCTGTATCAATGCTCGCCACGCCATGCCCGACGGCGGCCGCGTCCTCATGGGAACGGGCCAGATGGGAACGGGCCAGGGAACGGGGCGACCTGGATCTCCTCTTCACCGATGTGATCATGCCCGGCGGGATGAGATGAATGGGGCCGAGTTGGCTCGGGAGGTCCGAACGCTTCGCCCACGGCTCCCGGTC
>PWZC01000176.1 GCA_003567615.1 Gemmatimonadota bacterium
AGGGTCTGGTGTCCCTGAACCACCAGGGCACCTTTCTGGGGCGGGTGGGTTCGTCGGCGGATCAGGACCGGTATTTCCGCTACCGGAACCAGGTGGACGCCTCCTTCACGCAGCGGGTCACGCCGAACGCACGGATCTTCCTGCAGCTCAACAACATCACCAACGAGCCCTACATGCGCTGGGACGGAACCCGGGACTTCCTGAACGAGAACGAGTTTGAGGGGTTCTGGGGATCGTTGGGAGTGCGTTTCAACTTCTGACGCAGAGGCGGAAGGGGTGTTCCGGACCCCTCCGTAGCGCTTCAACCACACGGGGCGGCCCACACGGGCCGCCCCGTGTGGCGTAATCTACCGCCGGAGGGTCGAACGGGAGGCCGGCGTGTGAAGGAAGAGTTCCAGGTGGTCTCCCGGCTCCACGGTCACCGGCGGGAGCGTGTGGGGAGATCCCGTCAGCGGCTCCACCTGGATTCGCAGGGGTTCGACGGCGGACCAGGGAACGGCATACCGCCCGGTGGAACGCGGGTTGACGTTTCCCAGATCGAATCGACGGGTGGGACCCAGGACGGCCACACGCATATCCTCGGAGCTCAGGTTCTCCACCTGGATGGTGATCTGGTTCTCCTGGGCCGACCGGAAGGGGTCGGAGGCACCGGGGACACCGGGGATTCCGGTGCAAGAGGCCAGCGCTCCCACTGCCACGAAGAGGCAGAGGAGCAGAAGGGTTACTCCGCCATATCCCGGACGCCTGCCAGGCCCGTGGGCCCTCGCCCGGCCATAAGCCGGAGCTCGCCCTCGCCCCGGATCAGGGGCGGGCCTCATGGGAGCAGTTCCCACCGCATTACCCACCCCTCAGCCGAAATGTGATCCCCGCCACTGCCCCGGTCCGGTCCAGTACCGCCGCGGTGGTGTCCGCATCGGTGACGCGGCCCGGGCGCACCTGGACGGTGCCGTCGGCCCTGTGGATCCGGATCTCGTCGGCGTCGGCGCGCTCGATGCGGACCGGGGTGCCGCAGACGGTGAGCCGGAACGCCGGCGTGTCGCCGTCGCGGACCCAGAGCTCCTCATCGGGGAGGAGCGGCCGGCCCCAGGCGAGGCGTCCATTCCTCAGCCGCAGACCCAGCTCGCCCCCGCGAGTCAGGACCTCCTCCTTCACCTGACCGGTCATGCCGGGCTGCTGGGCCCCGGCATGGGCCGGGGTGTGGGAGTAGCAGTCGGTGGGGAACGCCCCGAAGCGGGCGGGATCCTTCCGGAAGCCGAGCCCGTCCCGGACCCGCCGATACACCGTGGTCAGACGGTCCAGGAGCGCCGGGTCGTCGTCGGCCACCTCGACCTCCATGGCGCGTTCCTGAACGGCCAGGAGGAGCTTGGCCACCATGTGCCAGTAGATGGAGCCGATGCCCTCGTAGCCGTGCATCCCTCCGGAGCGGCCGGTGAAGGCGTGGTGGTGGAACATGGCCTCGTAGGCCCCGTGCACCGCCGCCCGGTGGGCGGTCGGCATCTCCAACTCGTCCAGCGCCCGGTCGAGGGCGGCGGCGTTCGCCAGATCGGCGCGGAAGTGGAGCCCGCCGTCCCCATCCCGCTCCAGCACGCCGGCCCGGCCGGTCCCCACGAGCAGCTCCAGGGCCGGGAGGCGCGCCACGACTTCGTCGGGCACCCGGTTCCGCTCCAGGAAGGGGGTCAGTTCGGGGACGGGGTACAGCATGAAGGAGTCCTGGTCCCCTCGGTAGAGTGGCGAGTCGTAGAGCTTCTCCACCAGGTGGGCGACCTCGGCGCCGGTCAGTGTCGTCGCGCCCAGCACCGCCATCTGGCCCTCCAGCATGAGGGGCAGATGGCGGACCTCAGCCACCTCGGGACTGGGGACCGACAGGAGGTTGTAGGCGTGGTAGAGCCCGTCATCCCGCCGCCCGGCGCGCACGCTGGCGCGGATGTGGGCCAGGGCGACGGTGAGTACCTCGGCCAGCTCGCCCTGATCCACCTGGATCCCCGTGACATCGAAGGTGTCGCTCACCTGAGCACGGTAGTCGGCCCCGGCGGTGCCCAGGGCGTCCAGGAGCGCCCGGCGCACGCCGGAATCGGTGGTGGCGTCCGTCGGGTCGTGGTCCGCCAGCGCCTGGCCGATGCCCCGGAGCCACCCGGCCACCGGTCGGCTGAGGGTCAGGGCGGCGTCCCGCTCTTCCACCAGCCATCGGGCCATGAAGGCCAGGTAGCGCTCCAACTGGTAGAGGGTGACCATGGACAGGCCCCACCCGGCCAGGGCGTTGTTGGCGTCGTTCCATTCGGGCCGCTGGGTGGTGAGCCAGATGCCCCCGCCCGCCACGTACGCCGACAGCTTGGCCAGCGCCGGGACCAGGAGCTTCTCGGCCAGGGTGACACGGACCAGTTCGCCCCCTGCCACCACGAGACGGCCGTCGGCCCCCACGGCCCCCACTCGGTCGTCCACGGCGGCGGCCCGGGCGGTATCGTAGGTGATGGTGGTGCGCGGATCGGCCAGCATGGCCTCGTGGTCGGCCAGGCGGTAGGGGACGTCGGCGTAGGTGAACCAGGGCCGGTCGAGCCAGGCCGACAGCCCACCGGGTTCCACCTGCTCCCACGCCTCCAGGAGGCGCAGGAGGTAGACGATCTGATGGTCGCCCCAGTACCCGATGTTGCTCCACGGGTCGTACGGGTCGGGAACCTCCCAGTCGATGCCGTCCCGGGTGATGCGGTAGGGGTTGTAGCCGTCCACGGTGCTGGCGTTCACGAAGGTGGCCACCACGTTGGGCAGGAAGCGCGGGTAGGAGCGGAGCAGTGCCTCCCAGTTCTGGAAGATGTCGCGCCAGTTGCCCTCGTGATAGCGCACGTCCGAGCCGTCCTCGGCCGTGACGCGGATGGAGAACCGGTTCCATGGGCGGCTCGGATCGCCGTGCCGACGGGAGAAGGAGAGGGGCAGATATTCCAGCACCAGGCGGATCAGGTCCGCGTCCCCGGTCTCCTCCGCCATGGCCCGGACGGTGGCCAGGGGCGCCCATGCCCCCAGGTCACGGAGCCGGGGGGCGTGCGCGTCGTGGACCGGGCGGTTCCGGACCCTCAGGAAGGCGGCGAGGTCGCCGACATCGAGGTGGTAGCCGTCGGTGAGGATGCCGCCCCGCATGCTGTTGAAGAGCACGTTGGAGAGGTGGTGGGCGTCCGCTACCCCGTCCGCCGTGTGCTGCACGCTGTCCGCGGCGGCCAGGAGGCCGGCCAGGCGGTCGCGCCCCCGGGCGATGTCGGCGATGATCCGGTCACGCACCGACGGGTCGGCGGCGGCGGCAAGGCGGTCGTGGAGTGCCGCGTGCCCGAGCCCGGTGTCCGCTACCATGACCCAGTCGGTGCTCCCTCCGCCCGGCACGGTGACGGTCCCCTGAAGCAGGTAGGAGCCGCGCCGGCCGGTCAGCACCGGAACCGGGGCCCGGGGCTCCCCGCGCCAGGCGGTGTCCAGCACCCCCTCGTCCAGATGCACCTCGGCGCCGTCCAACCCAGCGGACCAGACCAGGGTCGCCGCCAGCGTTTCCGCCGGCTCGGCCCGATCGGTGATGCCCGACTCCAGGGCGAAGACGGCGGCGGTCCCCCAGCGGCCCGTCTCGGAGCGCTTGTACGCATCGGCCAGGTTCGATGCCAGGCGCTCGGTCTCGGCGCCGATCCCCGGCGGCATGATATCCAGGAGCCCGTCCACCACCTCCACCTCGGCCCCCTCGCCGGTGAGGTCTTCGAGGCGCACCGTACGGACCCACCCGAAGTCGCGGGCGGGCTCCCACGTCATCCGGAAGCGCAGACCCCAGCGGGGATTGGTCTCTTCCAGCGTCAGCGCCGTGCCGAGTTCGTGCTTCTCGATGGCGCGGGTACAGCCCGGAGCCAGGCGACGGCCGAAGGGCTCCCAGCGCTCCCTGCCCGGCCCGGAGCCCCGCGCCAGGAGCGACACCGGCCCTGTGACGCCCACCGCCCGATGCAGACGGTCATCGGTCTCGTAGGGGAGGAAGGCGCCGTCGGCGTCGATCCGGCCCGCCGTGAGCGGCCCGTTGCTCGAGACGAAGAGCCACAGGTCGCTGTCCGACACCACCGTGGCCAGGAACGGTTCCATCTGCTCGAGACCGTCGATGCGGTACCAACGCTGCCCGTCGATGCGGACCAGTCGACCGCGCACGCCTTCCGAGGTTTCAGGCATACCAGGGCTCCGCTCCGAAGGGAGGTTGAGGGATGAATCGGGTAGGGGAGAGTCGAGCCGGATCCCACGAGGTGCGGCTCACAGGGGAGGTCTGACAAAGGTACGCCTGGCAAGGGATGCTGTCGACCGAGACCTCAGCCGCCGTGCGCTGCACGACGTCTCGGTCCCTCCCTCCCCCTCAGCCCCCGGCCGCCCGGAGCCGGGCCAAGGTCCGCCGCGCCAGGTCCTGGATCCGGCGATCCTCGGAGGTGGAAAGGAGTCGTTCCACCGCGGGCATGGCCGGACGGCCCTCGGCCCCCATCTCAGCCAGCCCCAGAAGGCTCTCCCGTACTACCTCGGGGTGCTCGCTGGCCAGCCCTCGCACGAAGACGTCGAGCTTACCCTGGGGATCGACGGTGGCGGACCGGGTGGCCCGCACACTTCCCAC
>PWZC01000367.1 GCA_003567615.1 Gemmatimonadota bacterium
AACCTGTGCCTACCGAAGGGGGAGGAAGGGTCCTCGCTGACGGGGACCGGGTGGACATGGGGACGGTGGTGTACCGTTTCCACCAACCCGGGGCCACCGGTGAGGTCACCGTCGCCGAGTCTGGCCTGCCCGAGCGCAGTTCCTGGTTCAGCGATCAGGGCCGGCGGGCCACGAACCAGGATGCGGTAGCGGTTCGGACCCTCCCGGATGGCCGTGAACTCGCCGTAATCTGCGACGGCATCGGCTCTCATTCGGAGGGCCGGGTTGCCAGCCACCTGGCGCTGGACGTCCTCATGGATACGCTGGAGGGTGGAGCCGGGCTCAGAGCTGGGGTTCTGGCGTCACACCGGGCGATCCAAACGCGGGTTGAGGACGAACCCGATCTCAAGGGAATCGGGACCACCATGGTGGCGGTTCTCCGTGACCGGGATCGATATGAGTTGGCGAATGTGGGCGACAGCCGGGCGTACCGCCTGGACTCGGAGGGGATCACCAGCCTTACCCGCGACCACTCCTTTGCCGCCGAGGTCCGCCGGGACGGAACCATGTCGGAGGAGGAGCTGGCCCGCTCCCCCTGGCGCAATGCCATCACCCGCCATCTCGGGGAAGAGGGCGAACTCGAGGTGGATCTGTTCGGCCCGTTCCAGGTCAAGGACGCCCACATGCTCATCCTCTGCTCGGACGGGCTCTATGGGGTCGTGGACAGTGATGCCATCGCCGCCGTCAGCCGGCGGGCCGTCGTGACGGAGGGCGGGGTACGAAACGTGGCTCGAGCGCTGGGTGAAGAGGCACTTCGCAGAGGCGGAGACGACAACGTCTCGGTGGTTGCTCTCACCTTCACGCCGGGGGCCATGACCCGGCTGGGAGGGGGGTCATGACGGAGCAGGGATCGGGATCCACCCTTCCGCGCTTCCCGGAATTGGAGGCGGAGTTTGAGATCGTTCGGGAGCTGGGCCGCGGCGGGACCGCGGTGGTCTACCTTGCCCGGGATCGGGAGTTGGGCCGCGATGTGGCCATCAAGCTCATCCGCCCGTCCTACCTCCAGGATGAGGAGGCCATCGCCCGCCTCGAACGGGAGGCGCGCACTGTCGGGAAGCTGCAGCACCCCAACATTGTCCTTCTCCTCGGAAGTCGGCGCCTGGGGAAACATGGTCTCGCCCTCATCCTCCAATACGTCCCCGGCGAGAACCTGAAGGAATGCCTTCGCCGCGAGGGCCGGCTTTCGGTGGACCGGGTTCGTGCCATCCTCACCGATGTAACCACGGGGCTGGCCCACGCCCACCGCCGCCGCATCGTCCATCGGGATATCAAGCCGGAGAACGTCTACCTGGACGAAGATGCCGGCGTGGCCCGGCTGGCCGATTTCGGCATCGCTCGAGCCTGGGACAGCGACTCGGGACTCACCCTCCCTGGCACCGCCCTGGGAACCCCTTCCTACATGTCGCCCGAGCAGGTGGACGGACGGGACCTGGACGGCCGGAGCGACGTGTACAGCCTGGGCCTCCTGGCGTGGGAGATGCTGACCGGCGAGGCTCCGTGGAGCGGTGAGAGCCTCTACAACGTCATCTACAAGCAGAAGCACGAGCGCCTGCGACCGGTCACCGAGTTCCGGGATGACGTTCCCGAGTCTCTGTCCGCAGTGCTTGACCGGGCGCTGGAGAAGGACCCGGAGGCGCGGTGGCGCTCCGCCGCCGAGTTCCTGGAGGCGCTCGGGGGTGAGGCCTCGGCGCCGTCCGAGAAGGCTGGCATGGCACCTGCCCTGCCGGTCCCGCCGCCCCCCGTGGCCCTCACCCATCCATCGGGTACCGGGCCCCATCCGCCAGGGCCCGGTACCCAGCCTACGCGGGCCGTCACCCCGGCTGCCACATCCGAGCCTGAGGCCCGGTCGTCCCACCGCGGCTGGTTCATTATGGCAACGGCCGCGCTCACACTTGTCGTTGCGGCGCTTCTCCTGCAGGGCCTCGACGCGCCACTTCAGACCCTCCTCCGCGGAGAGGGTAGCTCCTCTTCGACCCAGGAACTCGATTGGGATCGCTGGGAGCGCCCCACGGACGCTGTCGATGACGAGAACCCTGAGGTGGTGAGCACCGAGCCGGCTCCGGCTGACGCGGGCGCCGGGGACGCGCCCCCGGCAGGCTCCACCCTTCGCATCGTCCAGGGGGGCGACCAGATCGGAACCACCGGAGCCCTCCTGGGCCAGAGTCTTGTCGTTGTGGCCGAGGACCCGGAGGGAAATCGCCTCCCCGGGGTTCCCGTCACCGTAGAGGTGCTGGAGGGCGGCGGCACCCCCCCCGCCCCTACCGCCACCACCGATAGCCAGGGAATCGCGGTAATCCAGTGGCGGATGGGCCCGGAGGAAGGGGACCAGCGGGTTCGCATCGGATTCCCCGGCGACGAGTCGATTCCGCTGGAGGTGTCGGCTGTGGCTCAGGCGCCCCTTCCCCAGGTGGCTGTCGTGCCGGAGGGACTGGCCCCACAGCTCCCCACGGCGGGAGGGGCCGCCGCCGAAGCCCCTCCCATGCCGGGACTCGATGACCCGCTGCCCCCGGCCCTCTCTCCCCGCGCCGCGGTGGCCGGCGGATCCGCTCACACCTGCGCTCTCGACAGTGGGGGGCGGATCCGGTGTTGGGGATCCGGGGATGGTGGACGGCTGGGGCTGGGCGACGGGACGTCCAGGGAGCAGCCGACCCTGGTCCCGGGGACGTTCACCCGCGTGGCCGTGGGGCTCTCGCACACCTGCGCGCTGGACACCAACGGCGCAGCCCTCTGCTGGGGAGCCAATAACCGGGGTCAACTCGGCGACGGCTCCACCCAGAGTCGCTCCGAACCCACTCCGGTGCCGGGCCTGCCCCCCCTTCTCGAGATCACAGCGGGAGCCGGGCACACCTGTGGCATGGACACCCTGGGACGAGCCTACTGCTGGGGCGCGGGTGGGCAGGGCCAACTCGGCGACGGAAGCGCTTCAGACAGGATCGAACCCACCCCGGTGGCCGGTGGACGACGATTCCGTCAGATCGCCGCCGGCTGGGAGCATACCTGCGCCGTGGATACCCAGGCCCGAGCCTATTGCTGGGGGGCCGGTGGTCAGGGGCAACTGGGATGGGTCGGGGTGGGTTCCGGTGCGGTACCGGGGTCAGTCCAGGGAAGTCACCGCTTCACCCAGATCGCAGCCGGGAATACCCACACCTGCGGCGTGACGACCGACGGCGAAGTCCTCTGCTGGGGTCAGGGGACGGCCGGTCAACTCGGCGATGGATCACCCGGCACCATTCGGTCCACCCCCACCCCGATAGCCACAGAGGAGCGCTTCCGTTCCATCGCTGCCGGCGCCACCCATAGCTGCGCCCTTGCCACCGACAGCGCAGTTCACTGTTGGGGCGGAAACGCCAATGGCCAGTTGGGCGACGGGACGACGCAGAATCGGGCCGAGCCGACGCCGGTGGCGGGCGGGTACCGCTTCGCATCACTCCACGGTCTGGGCTCCCACACCTGTGGCCTCACATCCGCCGGCGGGCTGGTATGTTGGGGCCTGAACAACGACGGACAACTGGGCGACGGCACCCGGGCGAATCGGAACACGCCAACCCCTGTCCCCGGCGCGAACTGACCGACTCGACCTCCGTCCCCGGCATGGACCGACCGACTTGACCTCTGTCCCCGGCACGAACTGACCGACTGCACCCCGTGCGGGGTTTCGCGTCGGGCTGTGGCGGTGGGTTGTTCCATCGGGTCCGTCCCACCCCTCGGGCCCCTGGGGTCCGTTGGGTCCGTCCCTGGTCGGTGCACCACCGAAGAGGTGCGCCGTCAGAGCGGCGGGAAGGCCCACTCCATATACCATGCCACCAGAGCGTCTCCCCAGATCCAGGTGACGGCGGCACCCAGGGCCAGGAAGATGCCGAAGGGGACGAGCTTCCCCGTCTTCCACGAGATGGGCCCGAAGATGACGGCCCCCAGGAGGGCGCCCATGAAGAGTGTGAGGAGCATCCCCCACACGCCCAGGAAGGCCCCCACCATGGCCATCATCTTGATGTCGCCCCCACCCATGGCCTCCTTCCGGAAGGCCTTCTCGCCGGCCCAGGCGACGAACCAGAGGAGGAGGAGACCGGCTGTCGCCCCCACCAGCGACTCGACCCAGGTGATCTGCGGAGATGCGAAGGCCAGTAGGAAGCCCAGCACCGCCCCTCCCACCGAAAACTGGTCGGGGATGATGTAGAACCGGGCGTCGGCCACGGCGATTCCCAGGAGGAGGGTCAGGAAGAGGGCGCCGCGGAGCGCCTCCACCTCCATCCCCCAGGTCAGGACCATCCCGGCCCAGATCACCCCGGTGGTGAGTTCCACCAGGGGATACTGCACCGAGATCCTGCTCCCGCAGCTTCGGCAGCGCCCCCGCAGGAAGAGCCAACTCAGGACTGGAATGTTGTCGTACCAGGCGATGGGGGTGCCGCACCCAGGGCAGGAACTCCGAGGGGTGATCACCGAGCGCTCCTCGGACCAGCGGAGGGCGCACACGTTCAGGAAGGACCCAAGGAGGAGGCCCAGGAGACCGGCCACCGCCGCCGCGACCCCCACCTCGGGGTCCACATCCAGCCAGGTGGCCG
>PWZC01000025.1 GCA_003567615.1 Gemmatimonadota bacterium
ACCCCACCACCAGCCCCACACCCGGGCCGGGGAGGATCTGCCAGGCGCTCCCATGGCCCTCCCCCTCCTCGACCTCCTGCACGAGCCGTTCCCAGCTTCCGCCCCGGGCCAACCAAACCCCCCGTCCCCGGGCTTCGGCAGGCCCGGCTCGAACGCCGTGAAAGGTCCAGGGGACCACCACGGTCGAATCGGCGTCCCGGGAGAGGAAGACGAGATTCCGATGGTGAGCCTGGGCGGGCACCTCGGTGTCCGTGGCCTCGGGGAGGGGCTCCGCCGGCGGGCTTGCAGGAAGGGGGGCCGGATCCACCGCCTCCGGCGCCGCCGAATCGCAGCCCCACGTCAGGAGCCCCAGGGCCAGAACCACCACCAGGGCCAGGAGTCGCGTCGGAAGAGGGAAAGGGCGCATGGAATGGTCCGGGTGAACCAGGTCGTGCGGGGTGGAGGGGGAACGGCTGCGGTCCGGTGCGGGGCGATGCACAGGCGCCGGCATCCTCTCGGCCAGTGGTCGCAAGGTAGCGAACGACTTGCCGGGTGGGGAGCCCGGGCCTACCTTCCCGGCGTTTTGCTTCCCCCCCAAAAACCCGGGTCCCAAGGGAATCCCCCGCATGCAGCTATACACGAAGATCCTCCTCGGTCTGATCCTGGGAGCCGTCGTCGGGTTCATCGCCAACGTGGCCGGACTCGTCTGGCTCCAGAGCTTCCTCATCGCGCTGGAGCCGCTGGGGACCGCCTTCATCCGGGCCATCACCATGATCGTGGTCCCCCTGGTGGTGGCCTCGCTCATGGTGGGGACGGCGTCGCTGGGAGATCTGGCGAAGCTGGGGCGGATCGGCGGAAAGACCATCGCCTTCTACCTGTGCACCACGGCGGTGGCTGTGACCATCGGGCTTACGGTATCCAACCTCATCAAGCCCGGCGCCGGCATCGACGATTCGACCCGGGACGTCCTGTCGGCCCAGTTCGAAGGGCAAGCGGCGGGGGCCATGACCCTGGCCGAGGAGGCTCCCAGCGTCATCGAGACGCTGCTCAACATCATCCCCCGGAACCCGGTGGCGGCGGCGGCCAACCTGGAGCTTCTTCCCCTCATCTTCTTCACCATCGTGTTTGCGGCGGCAGTGAGCGTCATCGCCCCGAAGCGGCGAGACGCCGTCATCACCTTCTTCGAGGGGGTGAATGACGCCAGCATGGTAGTGATCGACTGGATCATGAAGACGGCCCCGTACGCCGTCTTCGCCCTCATCTCGGCGGTGGTGGCGCGGTTCGGACTGGATCTTCTCCAAAGCCTCCTGGTCTACTCCGGGGTGGTGGTGCTTGGGCTCCTGCTCCACCTCACCATCACCTACGGGCTGGCGGTGAGGTTCCTGGCGAAGCTCAACTTCTTCACCTTCCTCCGGCGAATCTCCAACGCGCCGCTGGTGGCTTTCTCCACCTCATCGTCCAACGCCACCCTTCCGGTGACCATGGAGACGGCGGAGGAGCGACTGGGGATCTCCAAGCCCGTCTCCTCCTTCGTCCTGCCCCTGGGCGCCACCATCAATATGGATGGGACGGCCCTCTATCAGGCCGTGGCGGTCATGTTCATCGCCCAGATCTACGGCATCGAGATCGGCCTCACCGAACAGCTCATCGTGGTGCTCACCGCCACCCTGGCCTCCATCGGGGCGGCGGGTGTACCCAGCGCCGGGATCATCACCCTCATCATCGTGCTGAACGCCGTGGGCCTCGGGGCCCAGGTGCAGGCGGGGATCGCCCTGATCCTCGGGGTGGACCGGATCCTGGACATGATCCGGACCTCGGTAAACGTCACCGGCGACCTCACTGCCGCCTCGGTGGTGGCGCGGAGCGAGGGTGAGGATCTGTCGTTCCCACCCCGAGGAGATGGGGACGATGACGGCATGGGACTGCCCCGGTCCCGGCGCGAGGTGCCGGTGGGAGCGGGGGGCTGAGGAGGTTCCTGAACGGCCCAGGACCGGAAGAGGGGAGGGATCGCTGAGGGCGGAAACCTCGGCGGTGAGGGTGGGCGCCTATCCGGACGTCTCCGGTGCACGGGTCCGGAGTCCCTCCGCCTCGAGCCGTCGATCCAGGCGGCGGAGGAAGCGGATGATGCGGCGCCGGTTCGTTCCCAGGTCGCCCTGACCGACCCGTGAGGCCGAGGTCAGGTCGACGCGGGTCCACCCCTCGCCATCCAGGGCAACGTGGATCTCCACATCGTCGACGAAGCGGAAGATGCGGGTGCGCGCCTCGCCGGTGATGCGGCCCTCCAGCGCATCCGACTCCACCTCGTCCAGGATCCCATGGGCCTCAGCCAGCCCGGCCTGCCACACCGCCTGGAAGGGCACCGAATACCGACGACCCCGGAGTTGGGGATCTCCATGGTCGGGCCGGGTCTCGGTCCGGTTCCGGGTGAGCCCCCGGAGGAATCGGGTCAGCGCCATGGCCGGGTCACCCCTCCCTTGGGTAGAGGGCCCAGCGGATGGTCACCGATGCGGTGACGGACTGGCGCCCCGCCTCCACCGGCGTTTCGGCAGCGGCGGCCATCATGTCCGGCGCAAAGGCCTGGAGCGCCATGGACCGGGGCGAGGGACGCTGTGCTCCGCCTTCCACCTGGGTGGGGAGGCCGAGCCGCATCCCCAGCGCCTCGGCCATGACCTCGGCCTCGGCCCGAGCCTGTGCCACCGCCCGACGAAGGGCCTCGAGACGATGGGGCTCGGGGTCCCGGATCTCGAACTGGAGCCCCGCTACCCGGTTTGCTCCCGCATCCAACGCCAGATCGACCAGCGGGCCCACAGCCTCCACATCGTCGGTGATCACCTGAAGGGTGTTCCGGGCCGTGTATCCCACAATCTCCCGTCCACGATCCCGGTCCATGGGTCCATAGCGGGGCTGGAGCTGATAACCTGACGTTTCAAGCCGGGCATCCCGACCCACCTCCGAGCCCCGAATCGCCGACATGACCCGGTCCATGAGGTCGGCGTTGGCGGCGCCGGCTTCCGCGGCGGTGGCGGCTTCGGTCTCCACCGAAAACTGGATCCTGGCCCGGTCCGGCTCCACCTCCACCTCTCCATTTCCGCGAACCGTGAGCTGGGATGTCTCCTGGGCCGATACGGCAGGGGGTGTCCCGAGGAGGACGAGGGTGAAAAGCAGCAGCGCCGGGATCAGGTGGGAGAGGGGGATGGTGCGGGATCGCATGGGAGCCTCCGGATCGAAGGGAGGGGGCGGCTCGGTGGGCCGACCCTGAATGGGGTAGTAGCTTGTCCACGCCGGGTGGGTTCCGGGGTTCCAGCCTGTACCTGCGTGGCCGCCTTTCCTATCATGGTCAAGGTCTTGCGCGTCCGCCCCGGGCAAGGCCCGCCACCGCCGAGCGGCACCCCGTCCTTCTCCATCTCGGAGCACGCATGAAAGCCATCATTCCCCTGGCCGGTCGCGGAACCCGTCTCCGGCCCCATACCCTTACGACGCCGAAACCGCTGGTCCGGGTAGCCGGCAAGCCGGTGATGAGCTACATCCTGGACGACTTCCCGAAGCTGGGAATCGAGGAGGTGGTGTTCATCGTGGGGTACCTGGGCGATGAGGTGCGGCGTTTCGTCGCCGAGGAATACCCGAATCTGAAGGCCCGCTACGTGGTGCAGGAGGTCCAGGACGGGACAGCGGGTGCCATCAAGCTGGCCGAGCCATTCGCCGACCAGGACCTCCTCATCATCTTCGTGGACACCCTCTTCGATGCCGACATCTCCCTGGCGTCGCGGCTGGGCGAGGAGTGGGCCGGGATCATCTGGGCGAAGGAGGTGGAGGACTACCAGCGCTTCGGCGTCATCGTGACCGACGAGGAGGGCGCCATGACCCGGATCGTGGAGAAGCCCTCCGAGCCCATCTCCCGGTTGGCGAACATCGGGCTCTACTACATCCGGGACTCGGCCCTTCTCTTCGAGGGTATCAACCACACCCTGCAGGTCGATCCCGGGCCATCGGGCGAGTACTACCTCACCGACGCCTTCCAGTACATGGTGGATCAGGGGGCCCGCATCCAGACCGCTCCGGTGGGTGGGTGGTACGACTGCGGGAAGGTGGAGACGCTGCTGGAGACCAACGCCCACCTGCTGGAGAGCGGCCGCGGCACCCGCGCCGAAGACGTTTCCGTGGACGGGGCCTCGACGGTGGACGAGGCGGTCCGGCTCGAGGCCGGGGTGCGGATCACCGGGTCCACCGTCGGGCGCCATGTCACCCTGGAGCACGGCAGCCGGATCGAGGATTCCAGCCTGGAGAACTGCATCGTGGGACCCAACGCCACCATCGTCGGATCACACCTCCGGGACTCCATGGTGGGAGGGGATTCCGTGGTCCGAGGGGTCCGGGGGCGGTTCAATGTGGGCGGCCATTCGTCGCTGGAGGGCTCGGACGAGGTCTGAGCCCGATTCGAGTCCGGACGGCGCACTTCGGCGCCGATCCCCGTCCGTGCGCGATCGGTCCCGCGCCCCCCTGAACCCCCAACCCCCATGCCTCGTCCAACGCCGACGCCTCCCTCTTCGAGCGGCTGGAACGATGACGCACCCAACGGCGACGAGAGCGCCGGAGTCGAGACGCCGTCCGGTGCCCGA
>PWZC01000287.1 GCA_003567615.1 Gemmatimonadota bacterium
CCACGGCACCCCAGGTCAGACCGAGCCTGGCATACCCGAAGGCCAGCTGGCCTGGCCCAGCCCCCACGGCTCTGGCGATCCCCATCTCGCGCCGCTCCTCCCAGACTCTTCGGGACACTGTCGAGGCCACGCCTACGATTGCGACCGATACGCCGGCGAAGGTCGAGATCCACCAGAACCAGCGATACCATCGCATCCAAGCGGTCAGGGCGGCCTCACGTTCTAGCGCCGTCCCCCGGTCCACAACGGCGAACCCAGCATCCGCGAAGGCTTTCTCCTCGGGAGGCAGATCGCTTCCAGCGAGCTCCAGGACACCGGTTGGAAGCCCGGTCACGGGAACCAAGACCGCCTCGCTGACTTGTCCTCCTGCCACGAGCCTTGGAGCAACCACCGGTTGAATGATCCCCACAATCGTATGCCATCCGTCGGGAGCGGACCCGACCAGAACCCGACGGCCAACCGCATCCCCGTCCTCGAAGTTCCTCCGGGCGAAGCCCTCTGTGACAAGAGCTACATTCGGGTTCTCCCAGACGTCACCGTTCTTGATCGGTCGACCGTCAAGCACACCAATGCTCCTGGCGCGCAGTGCCTCGGGAGTGACACCGTAGTGGACGGCGCGTTCTCCCTTGAAAGGAGCAGGTACTGGGGGACTCCCCGGATGGAAGCAGCGACCACATTCCGTCCGTGCGAATCGTTCGTACCCGAATCCCATGTGGAATCCGGCGGATGCTACGCTTACCCCACCCGAAACCTCGGCCGTGCGTTCCAAGAGTCCCTCGACCAGCGGCCTCCAGTCCGGTCCCCTCGCCTCAAGCGTTACCCGCTCGTTGCCGGGGGGTGGTCCGGACCCTTCCCACAACCGACTCGAACCCGCATCCCACGAAGGAAGCAGGAGGAGGGCAACCACCGTCAGGGCCGAACAGCTCGCGATCTGAAGTACGGGGACGGCGGGATGACAGATGTCGCCTTGAACGGGGTTGGACAGGACCGCACCCGGATCCAGAGGACGCCCGGCGACCGCCTCACCGGACTGCACCAGCCAATAGGAAAACCCGGCCCACACGATCAAGAGGCCAAGAGAGGCGAACCAAGCGCCGATCCCCGGAACGGTGCTGGGCAGAGGGAGCGCGATCGGCTCGTGGACGGCACCCAGCGCCTTGTCGAGGACGAACAGGCCAACGATGGCGAGGGGAAGAGCAACCGAAAGTTGCCGGCCCACAGCCCCAAGGCGCTTGAGGAGGATCCGTTGAATCGTGGCCCCTACCGCGCGCCGGGTCCGGACTCCTCGCCGGTTGGAGACCGCCCGGACACCCTCGAACGCAAGGTACCCGAGGCCACCGATCGCGGCCACGATCACGAGGATGCCCACGGAGCTCGCCATGAGGGCCGCTTCGGCGCTGACCACCGCGAATGCGGGTCCTTCTACCCTCTGGCCCCACTCGAATCCGCCAAGGTCCTGGACACGGCGGGGAGCCAGCGGCAACCAGGGCAGTTCGACATCGCCCCTCTCTTCCAAGGGAGACGATAGGGTGCCGAGATGAATCGCCAAGCCCACACCAGCGGAAAGCCAGGCAAGGAGGATAGCCGGTGCGAATGTCTCGACGGCCTCCCCATCCAGCCCTTGTGACCCCACGCCGTCCTCCTCCTTCTGGGGGAGAGCCGTCCGTTTGGTGGACCGACCCGTTCGGGCGACTCAGCTTCGGCAACGAATCGGCAAGTATTGCCGTATTCCATCGGGGGGGGTAGGATTATTGTCAGACAGTCCTTGTCGCCTAGCCTCATTCATCCCCCCCGATCGCCTGTCGCGGGAAGGAAGCTAACAAGGAGTCGGCCATGTCCGCGATGTCGCAAAGACGTTTCCGTTTGGCTCTGGTGTTTCTGGTGGTCGGGATGTTCCTGGCCTTGGCGGCACCGCAGCCAACCTCCGCAGGGGAGGCCGCCTTCGAATTGGTCACCGAGGAGCTGTCGACACCTGCGGACCAAGATTTCCCCGAGTGCTTGATCGCGCTCGCTCTTCATGTGACCGGGGAGCAGCAGCTCTCAGAGGAAGAGCTTCTCGCCGCGGTCGGATCCTGCGATCCGGGCCAGGTGTCATGCACCCCGGGGAGCTGCTGCTGCGGGGGCGGTGGGGAGCCGATGTGTTGTGACGCCACGTGCATTACCCATTGCGTGGCCGAAGATGAATGCTGTGTCTGTTGACGGGCCGCTCGACGGTCTTCGATCTCAGGAGGTCTCCCAGCCAGCTGCTCGCGGCCTGAGGCTCATGATGTCCCACCTGGTTCTCGGACTCCTCCTCAGCACCACCCCCGCCTCCGCCCAGGAGGTCAGGGGCGCTGAAGAGGTCTGGGCGCTCTCCCCGGACCAGCATGAGCTGCTGGAACCCTCCTCCGTCGTGATCGATGCCGAGGACGGGATCTGGGTGGCCGACCCGCGATCGGGCGTCTTCCGGTGGGCGCTGGATGGGACCGCGCTCGGGCCGGTGGGGCGTTCGGGGGACGGTCCGGGAGAGCATCGGTTGCCGGCGCTTCTCCAACGCTCCGGAGACGATGAGATCCTCCTCTTTGATCGACGCTTCCCCCGGGTGACCCGGTTTCGTCCGGACGGGTCGCTCGTATCGACCGAGAACCTCGCGGATCTTCCCATGGACCTCCGGGGCGAGGTGGAGGACTTCGCGGCCGTCTCGGAGGGGTTCCTGCTCTGGACCGTGAGCATGCCCATCAACCGGCCTCGGAGCTACGAGGGACGGGCCCGTCTTCTGGAAGCCTCTCCCACGGGTCGCCCGGGGGAGGTGATCCAGGATCTTCCAGCACCCGAGCACTACGTAGATCGGGACGAGCTGAACACCCTCGTCGTTCCGGTCCCCCACGGAGAGGCTCCCCTTCTTCGGCTCACCCGGGACGGCCCGTTTGTCCTCGGATCGGCCCGTGCCCCCCGGGTCCGCCTCATGGATGCGGACGGGGAGGTCCTCGAGGACGCCGAGCTCGACCTGCAGGGTGATGCGCTGCCTCCGGTAGATTCCGAGGCGGAACTCGGGCGAATCGAAGGTCGCCTCTTCGGAGAGCTGGAGCATCGTCAGGACCAGATCCCGGCTGAACTGGACCGCTATTTCACGGACAAGTTCCGGCGGGCCCTCTCGCGGCTCGAGCTCCCGGACTCCTCCGCCTATCTCACCTTCATCCTCAGCGGTCGGGACGGGCAGGTGTGGCTCCAGACCGGAGAGCGCACCGATCACGGCCAGGTGTGGCGACTGTGGAAGCCGGGCGAGTGGGACGCGACCTCCTCCTGCGCGATCAGCATCGCCCACGCGGGAGAGGTCGTGGCCGGGTCCGCCGCGGGGGCATCGCTCGTTCTCGTCGAGATGCTCGAGGAGGAGTTGCCCAGGCTCGTTCGGTATGATGTGGAAGGCTGCGCTTCCGGGTGAACACCACCTGTCGTGACGCCGCCCACTGCGGGGACATCCCCGTGACCACCCGCGAACCCCTCCCATGGACCGACTTCGCGCCTTCGTCGCCTTCGTGATCCTCGTCGCACTCGGGGGCACCGGCCTCTGGATCGCGGTGTGGAGAGAGACCATCTCCGGCGGGATCCCCCTCCTTCCGGACGCCGTGAACGACCGCATCGGCCGGTTCGCCTTCGCGGGGGGTGGGATCAGCTGCCTCGCGATGGCCGGGCTCGCGCTTCGAGACGCCTTCGGCCGGCGGCGTGGGGCGCCTCGCTCCTGAGCCGCCCGGACCGCTCAGTCCTCCACGGAGCGTCAGATTCCGAGCCTTCCGAGCGCCTCGTCCGTCCGCCCGATCCCCTGCCCATGGGCGAAGAGGAGGAGAGAGACGACCCGGAGATCGTTCCAGGCCCCTCGGGGGCCGGGTCCGAGGACGGGGTTCGGATTGTTGCGCTCCCAGCGGATCCCATCGCCTGAGCGGGCCAGCCCGATGTAGATCGGAGTCTCCTCCAGGTCGAGGGGCTCCTCGTAGCCCGAATACCACATGAGGTATTCGCCGTCCCGATGGAGGACGCTGACCTCGAGGACCATCACCTGACAGGTGTACATGCTGCCACACATAGTTGTTGCCACACACCAATGGCTACAAGCACATTCGGCAACGAGCATCACCGGCAGAGAAGAGGAGCAATCCGCCCTCCAGGGGCTGGCCCGGAGCGGTCAGCGAAGGCTCACGTTTCTATACGGACGAAGACGGGTCGGCAAGACACGTTTGCTGACCCATCCATGGGATTGGGAGCGAGCCTTCTTTCTCACTGCTTCTACCACGACCCCGGAGATCAACCTCTGTGTGCTCATGGCTGAGGCTGCCCGATGGTCCGGTGAGGAGCTTCGACATAAGGACCGAGGCAATCCGAAAGCCAGTTGAAACTGAAGCGACCCCCAGCTCAGGCAACGGAGCGGGTGTGGCAATCGGGATGGGTGATCCCGAGTTCGTTCTGGAGCGCGGTACGCAGGCTCGGGAGGTGGCGGTAGCCAACCAGTCTCCTGAGCCGTGGCTCGTGAGGTAGGGTCAAGCTGTCCTCTCATGCCCTCACCTCCGTCGTGGCGGTGCTTGATCGGTGCGAACGGGCTCCCGCATCGTCGGAGCCGAG